>NZ_CATJGZ010000087.1:0-159312 GCF_949740115.1 Bacteroides sp. 41_26 | reverse complement strand
TTGAAAAATGAGAGAAAAGAGATAACTAATTGATTTATAAAGTTAATAACAAATAAAAAAGTATTCAATTATTAGGAATACAACATAGAAGAATATGAAACTAAGACATATCATCAATGTATTTATCGGATTAACCTTTGTATGGATAAGCACTTCATGCGAAAGCTATCTTGATAAATTACCCGACAACAGGGCTAATCTGGATTCGGAAGATAATATTACCGATTTATTGGTATCGGCTTATCCTGCTGTTGCTATCTGTATGTTAGGAGAAGCCTCGTCGGATAATATTAAAGACAATGGAATAAACTACGGTACTTTAAACCAAGTGGTGGAAGAGTATTACAGGTGGCAACCTTCTACACAGAAAATTGCGGATTCTCCGACACATTTATGGGAAGGATGTTACGGAGCGATTGCTGTTGCCAACCAGGCGTTGGAGGCAATTGACCTGTCGGATAATCCCGATGAACTGAATGCGCAGCGTGGAGAAGCTCTTCTTTGCCGGGCATACAGTCATTTCATGCTGGTTAACGTTTTCTGTCAGGCTTATAATGAACAAACAAGTGATAAAGATTTAGGAATACCTTACGTAAAAGAAAGAGAAACAATTGTCAGCAAGAATTATGACCGCGGGACGGTGAAATTAGTTTATGAGGATATTGCACAAGATATTGAAGAAGGTATAGGACTCATTAACGATGAACTTTATTCTATTCCAAAATATCATTTCAACACCAAAGCTGCCAATGCCTTTGCCGCCCGCTTTTATCTTTATTACAGAAAGTATGACAAAGTAATAGAATATGCAAGTAAGGTATTGGGGAATTCTCCGGCAAATATGCTACGGGATTACTCTCCATATCCTTCGCTTTCATCTTACTTTGAAATAGGAAATCAATATATTAAGGCAGAAGAGAACAGCAACCTGCTTTTGCAAACGGCTGTATCGGCTTATGCCCGTATGACAGGGGTTTATAAGACGTATCGACGTTACGGGCATCCTATTGCAAAAATGCTGGAAACCTTACTTAGTGCAGGTATCTGGGGAAATGAGCGTTCGCTTAAATATTTCGACAAACTGTTCGGTACGCAAGAATATGGATTGGTATTTCCCAAACAGATTGAATTCTTTGAATATACTGATAAGGTGGCGGGTATCGGACAAGCGCATATCGTAACTACGGCTTTTACGACGGATGAGTTATTGCTCTGCCGTGCCGAAGCTTACATCTATCAAAAAGAATATACCCAGGCTGTAACTGATATACAGGCTTGGTTTGATACACATGCCTCCGGAGTTACGGTTTCACGTTCGGCTGTCAATCAATATTATGGTAGTCAAGCTACAGAAAGAACAAAGAAGGAACTACATCCGAAGTTTACTATCGAAAATGGCGAACAACTCAACTTTGTGAACTGTATCCTCCATTTGCGGCGGATAGAAACCATTCATGAAGGTCTACGCTGGTTTGACATCAAACGCTATGGTATTGAAGTTACTCACAATATAAGTGGCAGTAGTGATGATATATTGACTGTAGATGATCCGAGAAGAGCGATTCAGATACCAACAGATGTGATTAGTGCGGGACTAACTCCAAATCCCAGATAAAAACAGCTATAATACATGATAAAAAGAAATAAAAATATGATGCGAAGTTTTAAATATATAATTCTATATTCATTCTTGTTTTTCATCAGTATATCTACTTTTACTTCTTGTGGAGAAGATGATTTGGATGAAAGCACATTCGGTAAGATAAAGGTCGAACGGAATGAATTTGATAGCTGGTTGTTGGATAACTATATAAAGCCATACAATATTGACTTGAAGTACCGGTTTGAAGACATTGAAAGCGATATGAGTTACAATCTGGTTCCTGCAGAGCTGGAGAAATCCAAAGAAATGGCTAAACTCATCAAGCATCTTTGGTTGGGGGCTTATGACGAGGTATGCGGAGAAATATTTATGAAACAATATGGTCCGCGTATCATCAATTTGATTGGATCGTCGGCCGTTAATCCGGATTCTAAAACAGAAGTGCTGGGTACTGCCGATAAAGGAATAAAAGTTACTCTCTATAAAATTAATTCTCTCGATAAAACCAATATCGAGCTATTAAATCTATACTATTTTCGAACTATGCACCATGAGTTTGCACACATTCTGCATCAGACAAAAAATTATCCGACCGAGTTTAATGAGATATCTGTCAGTAATTATTCTCCTACGGGCTGGATGAACCGTACAAACGAACAGGCTCACCGTATGGGCTTTGTGAGCAATTATGCCAGTAGCGAAGCCCGGGAGGACTTTGTAGAAGTTATTGCTAATTTCTTAACCCGTACGGATGCAGCTTGGAACGAAATTCTTCGACAAGCCACATTCACAGATGAAGAGGCTAAAGAAGAATTGCCGGGCAAACAAGCAACCGGTACCGGCAATGGAAAAACAATTATTCTCTCTAAACTGAAAATTGCTCGTGAATGGTTGAAAAGTGCCTGGAATATCGATATAGACAAATTGAGAACAGTGATTGCAAAACGTTCTACAGAAATTGATTCACTTTGAAAATCATACCGAATATGAAAAAGATATTGTTTATTTTAATTAGTATACCTTTTCTCTTTTTAGTCGCATGTACAGGAGAGGAAAAGGAGATCTATAGTGGAAATTCAAATGAACGCCTTACGGAGGAGGAAGAAGCATGCCGTAAAGATCTCCGGGGAGCAGAAAATGGATGGATAATGGAATATTTCCCAGATACCTCCCTGTATGGAGGATATCAGTTGATTGTGTCGTTTGACGAGGACGGCATGGCCACGTTTTCAGCAGAGAAAGCAGTAAGTGGAGATAATACCCGGAAAGAATCCGGCATGTATACGTTAAAACACGAAAACGGGATATTATTGGCATTTGACACATATAATAAGATATTCCATAAATTCTCCGATCCGCAATCGGATGGAGTAGGATTCGGAGGTGATTATGAATTTTATATCATGGAGCATAATTCCAACCAGATCATACTTAAGGGTAAGAAAACAAATCAAAGGATAGAGATGCGCAAACTATCGTCGGACATTTCCTGGAGCGAATATTTGTCGGGCATAGATAAAATGGCATCATTGGTGGATACCAAATATCTGGACATGTTACTCAATGGTGAGTCGATAAGTATGTTAGCCAAAAGTTCATCTGCGCGCTGTTTTAATCTGTCTTATACGGTAAATGACAAGGTTGAAACAAAGTTGATGTCATTTATTCTCACAGCGGAAGGAGCGAAATGTGCCAATCCCGTAACTATTGGAGGTGCAACAATAGAAAGTCTCAAATGGGATGATGCAGAAAAAAAACTTGTTTTCAAGGATGATAAAAATACAATTGAGATAGGAACCTTGCCTATCAATCGCATTTTTAATCAGACAACGGATACGTGGTATTTTGCAAATAAGCGTAGTAGTACCCGCTTCCGTCAGTTGTGGAATAGTATGGTTTATATCATGAACAATGATTTCGGAACTACCTTTAATGACTTTTATCTCGGTTTATATACCAATCCATTTGAGCCGGAAACAAGCCTTCAGGCGATTTTGGCTATTTGTAAGGAGAACATAGGAAGCGTATATACTACTCAATATGAAGTAGTAGAAGGGACTGATGATCAAATTCGTATTCTTTGGAAAGGTTATGGTATGAGTGCACAGTATTATTATAAATCATATGAACCGATAATTAGTTTCTTAACGAAAGAGGGTGAAAATGAGTTCATTATTGAGGCTGATAATAATATATATCCTCAGGAAATAAAATTTACGAAGGTGTCTAATCCCAACCATTGGTTTATTATTTCAACAAAACGAGAAGCACATTAGCAATTATTCCGGTCATAAGCATGTGAAAGGATAGCAGAAAGGTGTTCAAAACAGATAAACCAGCCTACACCGATGGCATATAAATGATTAATTGATTCCTCAAGGAGAGTTATTATAGCTTTTCTTGAGGATTTTTTTAGTAGGATGCTTTGTCTATTAAAATATTCTTGTACATTTGCTGGAAACATAAACAAATAATATATACTACTATGCCCGGTACCCCCACTTGCGGAGTAACGATGAACTGTCCGGAATGTCCTAAGGCAGTGAACAATGCCATCATCCACGCTTCTCATCCGAGAGGGTTCCATAAACCTGCTCAGAAGTGTGAGGAAAATCTTATCATTTTTCTACTCAAAGGTGAAATACTTATCAATAGCCAGGAGTATGCCGGTACGATGATGCATGCTGGTGAATTTATTCTTCAGGCCATTGGTTCAAAACTGGAAATACTTGTCATGGCAGATGCTGAATGTGTGTGTTATAGCTTTAACAAACCTGAACTTTTTTGTGAAGAGCGTTACAATTACATCATGCACGATGTAACTCCGCCTCTGATTTTTTCTCCACTAAAAATAGTACCTGAGTTATTGCATTTTCTCGAAGGATCTGCAATTTATTTGTCTAAGGAAAAAATTTGTCGTGAATTGCTGTCATTGAAGCGAAAAGAACTGGCTTTTATTCTTAGTTCTTATTATTCCGATTACGAGTTATCTACGTTGATACATCCACTTTCTAAATATACTACCAGCTTTCAATATTTCGTTCTCGAAAATCATGCTAAAGTGAAAACAGTAGAAGACTTTGCTCAGTTAGGAGGATATACTGTAACCACTTTTCGTCGTATTTTTAACTCTGTATTTCATGAACCCGTCTATGAATGGATGATGAAGCGACGTAAAGAGGGAATCATCTATGATCTTCGCTATACGCAGGCTACTATATCTGAAATTTGTTATCAATATGGCTTCGAATCTTTGCCTCATTTCTCTAATTTTTGCAAGAAGAATTTTGGTGCATCTCCCCGTAACATACGTTCCGGGAAAGCATAGCAGTATTTCCTTCATAATGTGTTGAAAAAAGGGCATCGCTTCACAGCGACGCCCTGCCTAAATAGATGCCTGACAGTTCGCACACACGCTCGTGTGCTTTTCATAAAGATTTATCAGCTGCCGGCATCCTCTCTTACATAAGGGATGATAAAATTCTATTAACTATTAAATCAGAGTTATTTTTCGTGGCAATGGACTAATATATTAATAACCTCCATGCCTGTATTTTGTTTTCTTGTAACTGTTCACTGTTTTTTCTCTTTTCTTGTGTACATAAATTCTTTTTAATACTCTTTATAATAAAAATAGATGCAAATGTTTCGGAGGCGCTTGTTTTGTAAAACGAGAGCGTGTGACCGAAACATTATTCTAGACTGTGGTCCGACCAAGAACCTCCCTTCGAATAATGAGTCAGCCCACGCTCCCTTTATTTGTATATATACGAAATAATCTATTTGTGCATAAAAAGCACAAATATAACATATATATGCAATAAAGGTTGCGGGACTTTCTCTGTGCCGAAGTTTGAGATGAAAATTGGTCGGTTTCAGTCTGGCACAAATATTTGTTCACGCAACTAAAAAGATGCACTGTAAGTTATGCTATTTATACATTGAATACGTGATACATCTTCTTTTCTTTTTGCAAATATAATGTATTAATAATTATTAAGCTTGTGATAATCTATTTATTTTCTTAATTCCTAAGAAAATTGGTTAAGCTTTTGTCTGAAATCGCCTTTAATACGCAGGATGAGACGTTTCTTTGTTTTCTATTTCTTTGTAGAAAAAGCTCTAATTTATGGTTGTATATTGCAGAAAATCTTCTATTATGTGATAAATGAAAGTACATTACTTCTATCCTCTGTTCACCCAGTTCGGATTAAGAGAAAAAAATCCCCCACCTATATTGGGTGAGGGATTCTTCTGCTATTAATCAAATACTAAATTATATTTAGTCTTTCAGTTTTGCAAGGATGAAGTCACGGTTCAGACGAGCGATATTGCTGATAGAAATATTTTTCGGACATTCAGCTTCACAAGCACGAGTGTTTGTACAGTTACCGAATCCGAGTTCGTCCATCTTAGACAACATAGCCTTCGCGCGGCGTGCAGCTTCTACTTTTCCTTGTGGAAGCAGATTTAACTGACTAACCTTTGCTGAAACGAACAACATAGCCGAACCATTTTTACAAGCAGCTACACAAGCACCGCAACCGATACATGCAGCAGCGTCCATAGCTTCGTCAGCGATGTCCTTAGAGATAAGGATAGCGTTGGCATCCTGAGGAGCGCCTGTATTTATGCTTACGTAACCACCAGCCTGCATGATCTTGTCATAAGCAGAACGGTCTACCATTAAGTCGCGGATTACCGGGAAACCGGCAGAACGCCATGGTTCAACAGTGATTGTGTCACCGTCTTTGAAACGACGCATGTACATCTGGCAGGTAGTAGCACCTGTTGCAGGTCCGTGTGGGTGTCCGTTGATGTACAGAGAGCACATTCCACAGATACCTTCGCGGCAGTCATGGTCGAATACGATTGGTTCGCCACCGTCATTAATAATTTGTTCGTTCAGAATATCCAGCATTTCGAGGAACGATGTGTCACCCGGGATATCTTTCATTTGGTATGTTTCAAAAGCACCTTTAGCTTTAGGGCTTTTCTGACGCCATACTTTCAGCGTGAATGATATATTTTTATCCATTTTTTGTTTTCCTTTAATTGATTAACCGAATTATGACTTGTAATTACGAGTCTGAACTTTCACAAACTGATAGTTCAAATCTTCTTTGATCAATTCCGGTTCTGAATCTTCACCGGTGTATTTCCAGCAGGATACGTAAGAGAAGTTCTTGTCGTCACGCAGCGCTTCACCTTCCGGAGTCTGGTATTCTGTACGGAAGTGGCCACCACAAGATTCTTCACGGTTCAAAGCGTCACGGGCCATTAGCATACCTACTTCGATAAAGTCAATCAGACGGAGTGCTTTTTCAAGTTCTACGTTCAGTTCGTTTACATCACCCGGGATACGTACATTTGTCCAAAAGTCTTTCTTCACTTCCTGAATACCATTCAATGCTTTTTGCAGTGACTCTTTGGTACGAGCCATACCTACAAAATCCCACATAATGTGACCCAGCTTTTTATGGATAGAATCAACGGAGTGTTTACCGTTAACGGCTTTGATCTTCTGGATCTTCTCCTTGATAGCTTTCTCTGCTGCTGCAAACTCAGGCAGATCTGTAGAGAAACGTGGAACCTGAATCTGATCGGCCAGGTAATTCTGGATTGTGTAAGGCAGTACGAAGTATCCGTCGGCCAGACCCTGCATCAAAGCGGATGCTCCCAGACGGTTGGCTCCGTGATCAGAGAAGTTAGCTTCGCCGATAGCGAACAGACCCGGGATGGAGGTCATCAATTCATAGTCAACCCAGATACCACCCATTGTGTAGTGAATAGCGGGGAATATCATCATCGGAGTTTTGTATGGATTCTCGTCGGTGATTTCTTCGTACATGTCGAAGAGGTTACCATAACGGGCGCGAACCACATCTTCACCCAAACGGTCGATTGCATATTTGAAATCAAGGAATACAGCCAGACCGGTATTGTTTACACCGAAGCCGGCATCGCAACGTTCTTTGGCAGCACGTGATGCTACGTCACGAGGTACGAGGTTACCAAATGCAGGGTAACGGCGTTCCAGGTAGAAGTCACGGTCTTCGTCAGGAATATCAGTTGGTTTCTTTGTTCCGGCTTGCAGTGCTTTGGCATCTTCGATTTTCTTCGGAACCCAGATACGTCCGTCGTTACGGAGAGACTCAGACATCAGCGTCAGTTTAGACTGCTTGTCACCGTGTACAGGGATACAAGTCGGGTGAATCTGTGCGAAACATGGGTTAGCAAAATAAGCACCTTTCTTGTAACACTGGATAGCTACAGAGCCGTTGGAACCCATAGCGTTGGTAGAAAGGAAGAAAGCGTTTCCATAACCACCAGTACCGATTACTACAGCATGAGCTGCGAAACGTTCGATTTCACCGGTTACGAGGTTGCGGGCAATGATACCACGTGCACGTCCATCGATGATAACGAGGTCAAGCATTTCATAGCGAGTAAACAACTTGACAGTACCTTTCTGTACCTGGCGGCTCAATGCTGAATAAGCACCCAGCAACAGCTGCTGTCCGGTCTGACCGCGGGCATAGAATGTACGTGATACCTGTGCACCACCGAATGAGCGGTTGTCAAGTGTGCCACCGTAATCGCGGGCGAAAGGAACACCCTGGGCTACACACTGGTCGATGATGGCGTTGGATACTTCTGCCAGACGATAAACGTTGGCTTCACGTGCACGGTAGTCACCACCTTTGATTGTATCGTAGAAAAGACGGTATACGGAGTCACCGTCATTTTGATAGTTCTTAGCTGCATTGATACCACCCTGTGCTGCAATAGAGTGAGCACGACGGGGAGAATCCTGGATACAGAAGTTGAATACTCTGAATCCCATTTCACCCAGAGAAGCGGCAGCAGATGCGCCGGCAAGTCCGGTACCTACAACGATAATGTCGAGACGACGTTTATTGGCAGGATTTACAAGTTTTTGGTGAGCTTTATAGTTACTCCATTTTTCGGCTAACTGGCCTTCAGGAATTTTAGAATCTATTTGAGTCATAATGCTATTTACGATTTAATCAGTTACAATTATAAAATTTAGCAAGCGCCGCATGCCAACGATTTAACGAAGAATACGACTACTACCAGGGCGAAGCAGATGACAACGATAGTTGAATAGATATTGGAGATACATTTCCAACGGTTGATCCATACTTTGTTGTTCCAGCCCAGTGACTGCATAGAGCTCCAGAATCCGTGAGTAAGGTGGAACCAGAGAGCGGCAAGCCAAATGAGGTAAAGCACTACGTATACAGGATTAGAGAAGGTGTTGATAATGTGATAAACACCGTCGGCAGCGTAAGTAGTGTCTACTACTGACCCCATGTTGTGCATCAATTCGGGGAGCTGCATCTTAGCCCAGAAGTTAAACAAATGAAGACCCAATCCAAGGATTACGATAAGGCCCAGCACAAGCATGTTTTGTGAAGCCCATTCTACAGTTTTGGGTTTGTCTACTACGGCATAACGTTCGTTACCGCGTGCTGCACGATTCTGCATTGTCAGCCAGAAAGCATAGATAATGTGAATCACGAAGAGGGCAGCCAGTCCTAAAGTCGCCACTAACGCGTACCAGTTTGCTCCCAGGAACTCACAAACCATGTTGTAACCCTCAGCCGAGATGATCGCAACAAGGTTCATCGCCATGTGAAACGTTAGAAACAGGACAAGGGCGATACCTGTAACGCTCATCACCACTTTCCTTCCTACAGATGAATTACTTAACCACATAAATGATTGATTTTAAATTATTTAATTGTTAGAACTATGAATTTTATTTTACGTGCATACGTCTCTTCGTGCAAAAGTACAGGAAATACATTGATTAACCAAAGAATTAAAGAAATAATTCTTTAATGTATCCGTGTGTCAATGTACTGGTTAGCTTGTGTTGTTATGGTGGAATTGACAGATATGTCAACTATTATTTCTTACTTATCTTTTCGCCTTGGGCAGCACGTGATCGCAGGGCACGGGGAGAATCACCAAAAGAGGCTTTACAGAAGTGGGCAAAATGTGATAAAGAATCGAAGCCATAGCGGGCGCTGATATCAGTAATTCGTTCTTTGGTGTGTTGCAGATCGTCAAGAATTCCTTCGCGTTTTTTATCGAGTATCCATTCATATACCGGTACACCATACAGGTTTCTGAAAAGGCGGCGAAATGTTGTGACAGTATATCCACCCAAGTGGGCAAATTCTTCTACATTTTTGACTTTTCCATAATTTTGCATAACGAAATATTGGAAACTTTCAGTATAGGTACTGATAGGATAGAAGAAACTGGCGAGTTGTGGCTGAGGATAATAACAAATGAGGAGGAATACGAGTTCCTGACATTTTAATTCAATAAAAGGGCCGCAGGAAATACCTTCCGCCAGATATTCGCTGAGGCCAACTATGAGATTGTTAAGGCGGGAATTCATCATCAAGGGGGTATAAGTCAATGGAGCTTCGGCACCGTTCAGAATTTCGCGATAGCGATCTTCGCATATTTGTGGAAGTTGGTTGAACCAATATACAATATATTCCACCTCTGTCAATGCCAGTATTTCAATTTTAGAACCAATGGCCTGAAGAATAAATTGTCCGGAATGCAAACTGGTACCAGGATATTCCTGGCTATTTACAAGTAGTTCGCCTTTTATTATGAATATCATACAGTTCTGTGTGCATTTATCAGCAGGGAAGTGTTGTCCTCTGGGAAAACTCCTGTAGATCAGTGTACTTTCAGCTGTTTTGGAGCACTGTGCACAGTTAGTGAATCTTTTACAAGAACTGTTTTTTATCATGGATTAAATAAGGACATGTTAATGGTTAAGGGAACAAAGATATTATTTTTTTTATGAATACTCAATGTTTTTGCTATATCTTTGTCCAATCTAATAAGTAAGAATACGATGAGAAAATTTGTGGTTATCTGTGTTTCGATGTTCTGTATAATAGGCGCTCAGGCACAAAATTGGGATATAAACACGTTGCATAAAATAAACAGTATGGATGGGAAGTTTGTGCGGAATTATAGCAAAGTATTTTCTCGTTCGGCACCTTATATTTCGGTAGGTGTACCTGTGGCCATGGCTATTTATGCGGGTATAGGAAAGGATAAAGAACTATTGAAAGATGCTGTATATATTGGGACAAGTGTTGCTGAAGCAGTAGTATTAACCTATGGTATAAAACATCTGGTGGGACGTGAACGCCCTTATGACCGCTATCCGGGGCGGGTGCATTCGTACAGTACGGAGAGTAGCCCTTCTTTTCCGTCCAGTCACACGTCGGCTGCTTTTTCATTGGCTACATCGTTGAGTATTAAGTATCCTAAATGGTATGTGATTGCTCCATCGGCCCTTTGGGCTTGTTCGGTGGGATTTTCACGAATGAATGAGGGTGTGCATTATCCTTCGGATGTAATAGCAGGTGCGGTGATCGGTACTGGTTGTGCGGTGGTCAATGTATATGTAAATCGTTGGCTGAACACCTGGTTGTTTGGTGAGAAGAAGAAAACTCCCGGATTGGTATATTAAAAAAAAAAGTATTGCTAATTTGTTGATAATCAGTGTTTATAAAGGTGTGCACTTTTGATGTGCAAGAGTGTACGCCTTTGTATAATAAGAATGTACATTTTTGTCCTATAAAAGTGTACATTCTTGCAAACGTCTCTTCACGTTCTTATTTATTTCAGCATTTGCTCGTATTCCTTCGATTTCAATATTTCCAGTGCCCGTTCTACACTTTTGTTTGTTTTATTCATCACTTGGAAATATTCATTCATATCCCATAGATCACGGGCTATCAATGCTTTTAATTGTGTTTTGATCAATGGCAGAGCTTTGTTATATTGTTCTTCATTGAACTCAATCTTCTCCTGATCTGCCATGTCACGCATCATTTTCAATAATTCATCATCTACCTCAAACTTTTCATTGAAGGTTTCAAATTTCTTGTATTGGTTTGCGAGCTCTTTGCGATACTTCTCGATATACTTCATGGTTAATTTAATGATAACTCCTTTGGCTACAAGGTTACGATGGTAATCTGTATAAAGAGTGGTATCAATCGGAACAAAGTAATCGGGCATAATGCCACCACCGCCGTAAACGGTACGTCCCAGTTTCTTGGTCTGGCATTTTAGTGAATCGGGGAAGTGGATGCTGTCTGCATTCATCAATTCACCGCGGTTGAAGCGATCTATCAAATCCTGATTATATCTCTTCTGATTACTTTCATCGCTGTTATTTCTACCTGCGAGTTTAGTATCTGCTGTACTCTCATAGGGCTTTTGAATACAACGACCTGCGGGAGTATAATATCGGGCGATGGTCAGACGAATCATAGAACCGTCCGGCAGATCGATCGGGCGTTGCACCAGTCCTTTACCGAAAGAACGACGGCCTACAACTACTCCTCTGTCCCAGTCCTGAATAGCCCCGGTTACAATTTCACTGGCTGATGCAGAATATTCATCTACTAATACCACCAGACGCCCTTTGCGGAAATTTCCTGTACCTTTAGCAAAGAATTCACTACGTTGTGCAGTACGTCCCTCTGTATATACGATTAATTCTTTCTCTCCCAGGAATTCATTTGCCAGGTCAATGGCTGCATTCAGATAACCACCTCCGTTGCCTTGCAGGTCGAGGATAAGGTCTTTCATTCCTTTCTTTTGCAGTTCCTTCATTGCCGTAAGGAACTCCTCAGCTGTGGTAGCTCCAAAACGGTTGATGCGGATGTAACCTGTTTTGGGTTCAATCATATAAGCAGCATCCAGGCTGAGAATGGGGATCTTATCCCGCTTTACGGTAAAAAGTAATGGGTCTTTCACACCCCGGCGGATGATGGTCAGGTTTACTTCTGAGTCTTTCGGTCCACGGAGACGGGCCATGATATCTTCTGTACTCATTTTTACACCTGCGATGGCTGTGTCGTTCACAGCTACAATGCGGTCACCGG
The DNA here is from genome assembly GCF_949740115.1 of Bacteroides sp. 41_26. Classification (NCBI taxonomy): domain Bacteria; kingdom Pseudomonadati; phylum Bacteroidota; class Bacteroidia; order Bacteroidales; family Bacteroidaceae; genus Bacteroides; species Bacteroides sp. 41_26. The sequence goes on along the minus strand of NZ_CATJGZ010000087.1, from coordinate 146,745 downwards.
CAAGAATGCCTACTTTCTCAGAAGGGCCATTACTGACAGGTTGTACTACCAGCAATGTGTCTTCAATCATCTGGAATTGAACACCGATACCTTCAAAATTGCCTTGTAGAGGTTCGTTCATCTTCTTCACTTCTTCGGCATCCGAGTAAGTGGAGTGAGGGTCGAGTTGTGCCAGCATCTTAACGATGGCTTCTTCTACGAGTTTATTTTCGTCTACTTTGTCTACATAAAGGTTGGCGATAGCAAATTCGGCCATTTGAAGCTTGCGCATGGCAGGCGTACCGAAGTTCTGTGCCTGTGCTGTAATAGCCCACAGGCAGACCAAAAGGGTATATATCTTCTTCATCATCTTAATTTACTTAATCACGCATCATTAATCAATTTCCATTCCTTCGGGAATGAACATGCTGATGTCCTTATTATAGCTAAGAAGTTCACGTACAATCGTAGAGCTGATACAGGTAAGTTCCGGCTCAGTAAAAAGCAGAATTGTTTCTATGCCTGCTAACTTTCGGTTGATGTCCGCGATGGTCTCTTCGTATTCAAAGTCTTTTACCGTACGTATACCACGAATTATAAACTGAGCGCCTACTTGTTTTGCAAAATCAATGGTCAGGCAATCATAAGACATCACTTTAATTCGCGGCTCGTTCTTATAAAGCTTCTGAATCATCTCTACACGTTTCTCTATCGGGAAATAAGTGTTTTTATTTTCATTGATACCTATTCCTATAGTTACTTCGTCCATAAAAGTCAATGCACGTGTAACTATCGAATAATGTCCGATAGTAAACGGGTCGAACGTGCCCGGAAAAATAGCTCTTCTCATGTGTTGTTTTATGCTATATCTTCTTCTATAACCAGATTGTCTATAATAAAGTTTTGTCGTTCCATTGTATTTTTACCCATGTAGAACTCAAGCAGTTCTTTTACCAAGTCGGTCTTACGCAGTGAAACCTGCTCCAGGCGCATGTCTTTGCCAATGAAGTGTTTGAATTCATCCGGAGAGATTTCTCCTAAACCTTTGAATCGGGTGATTTCCGGATTAGGATTCAACTCTTTGATGGCTCTTTGGCGTTCCTCATCACTGTAGCAATACAACGTTTTTTTCTTGTTGCGTACACGGAACAGAGGTGTTTGCAAGATGTAAACATGTCCTTTCTTTATCAGATCCGGGAAGAACTGAAGGAAAAAAGTGATAAGCAACAAGCGGATGTGCATACCGTCCACATCGGCATCTGTAGCTACAATTACTTTGTTGTAGCGTAATCCCTCTATGCCATCCTCAATGTTGAGGGCAGCTTGCAATAGGTTGAACTCTTCGTTTTCGTATACCACTTTCTTGGTTAACCCGAATGAATTAAGAGGTTTACCACGAAGACTAAATACGGCTTGTGTATTCACGTCACGGCTTTTAGTGATAGAGCCACTTGCCGAATCTCCCTCGGTAATGAAGATACAAGAGTCTTCTTCCAGGCCTTTGCCTTTCGGATCATTTAGGTGGATGCGGCAGTCACGTAATTTACGATTGTGCAAGTTTGCTTTTTTAGCACGTTCGCGAGCCAGTTTGGTTACACCGGCTATGGCTTTACGCTCTTTTTCAGAGTCCTGTATTTTTTGAAGCATGATTTCTGCCACATCTCCGTGTTTATGCAGAAAGTTGTCTACTTCTTGTTTAACGAAGTCACCAACAAACTTATTTACTGTTACGCCACCAGGTGACATATTGGTAGAACCCAGTTTGATTTTAGTCTGACTCTCGAACATCGGTTCTTCAACGTTGACCGCGATAGCAGCTACCAGCCCATTGCGTATATCCGTATAGTCCTGATTCTTATTGTAAAATTCTTTAATGGTTCGTGCTATATGTTCCTTAAAAGCACTTTGGTGCGTACCACCTTGTGTGGTATGCTGGCCGTTGACGAATGAATAATACTCTTCACCGTACTGGCCTGTATGTGTAAAGGCTATTTCAATGTCTTCTCCTTTGAGGTGTATAATCGGGTAAAGTCCGTTGGCAGTCATATTATCGTTCAGAAGATCTACAAGACCATTTCGTGACACGATGCGCTGTCCGTTATAGATAATTGCAAGTCCGGTGTTGAGGTAGGTATAGTTGCGCAACATCGTTTCGATGAATTCGGGGCGGAAACTATAGCCTAAGAATAGGGTAGCATCCGGTTCGAAGAAAATATAAGTTCCATTTTCCTCTTCCGTATCCTGTGTTTCGTCTGTCAGCAGATCACCTTTGGAGAAAGTGGCAATACGCACTTTTCCTTCTCGATAACTGCGTACTTCAAAACGTGAGCTTAGTGCATTGACTGCTTTTACACCGACACCGTTCAGTCCGACACTCTTTTTGAAAGCCTTACTGTCATATTTTCCACCGGTATTCAGCATACTGACTGCTTCAATCAGCTTTCCTTGTGGAATACCTCGTCCATAGTCACGTACGCTAACACGGAGATTCTCTTCGACAATAATTTCTATCTTTTTGCCGGCTTGCATCTTGAACTCGTCGATACTGTTGTCTAACACTTCTTTCAAAAGGACATAGATTCCGTCCTCGGCATGTGCGCCGTCGCCCAACTTCCCGATGTACATACCGGGACGTGTGCGGACATGCTCCATGTCGCTCAGATGACGGATGTTGTCGTCTGTGTATTCTACTGGATTGTTGTCTACAGGTATCAGCTCGTTCTCTTCCATAAATAATAATTTTTTAATATGCTATTATATCAATGTACCATTGACATAGTAGTACATTGACACATTATTCTATCTTTTTTGTAAACGCGCGACGACGTTTATGTTGTTCCGTTTTGAAGTATTCCCACTGAGCTTGTACTTTCCCGTTCATCTCCAACTCAGGGTTGCTTTCTGCAAAGATAAAACCTAATTTTTGATAAACCGGAATTAAATCGGAAAATAACAATGCGTTAACACCTTTATTTTGATACTCCGGTTTCACGGCTACAAGCAACAAATCAAGCATTTTTGCCCGGCGTTTCATAAACAAGGCCTTTAATAAATAATACCAGCCAAAGGGTAACAAACGGCCATGAGATTTTTGCAAAGCCTCTGAAAGTGAGGGCATTGAAATACCTACCGCAATTAACTGATCATCGGCATCTGTGATAAGCGTTACCATACGCAAGTCAACAATCGGGAGATACATCTTCACATATTGGTCTATCTGACGTTGTGACAAAGGTGAGTAACCGTACAACGGACTATAAGCTTCGTTCATTAATTCAAAAATGGCTTGTCCGTACTCGGCAGCGATTTTTTTGGATGAACTGTATTTTTTTATTTTGAGATTATATTTTCTTTGGATAAGTTCAGAGATACGTTTGTGTTTGTCCGGTATGGCATCCGGAATGTAGATTTTATATTCCACCCAATCGGCATCTTTCTCATATCCCAGTTTTTCCATGTGTTGCGGATAGTAGGGATAGTTGTAAATAGTTGCCATCGTACTGAGCTGGTCATATCCTTCTATGAGCATCCCTTCTGCATCGAAGTCAGTAAATCCTAAAGGTCCCTGGATATGCGTCATGCCTTTGGCTTTTCCCCACTCTTCTACCGTTTTCAGTAGAGCAGAAGAAACCTCAGGATCGTCAATAAAGTCAATCCAACCAAAGCGCACGTCTTTCTTATTCCATTTCTCGTTGGCTTTGTGGTTGATGATAGCGGCAACACGTCCTACCAGTTTATTATCTTTGTAGGCCAGAAAATATTCAGCTTCACAAAATTCAAATGCCGCGTTTTTCTTTTTATTGAATGTGTTGAGCATATCGTCGAAAAGATCGGGAACAGAATAAGGATTGCCCTTGTACATTTCATAATTGAAACGAATAAACTTTTTTAGCTCTTTCTTTCCGGATACTCTTTTAATTGTAATAGCCATAATTTGTATTTATTTGAGTTGCAAAGATACGTGATAATCTTTAAATTACAACGTGTGAGCTGCAAACTCTTTCTCTGTCAGTATTACTTTTTTGAGTGCTTTCCACCCGGGGAGGTACGTCAGGTGATGGTTCTATCGAACTGATGTTGTATTTAGCGGTATTGTGTTGATTTGTAGACATGGTGTCCTGGTTTGTGACTTGTCTCCAATAGTGCAAAAAGTGTCTCCAATAATGCGTCTGTTATCAGAGGACATTTTTGGCATAGGATGGAGCTTGGGTGTCTGCAACTTGCTTTATATTTGTGACGGTTAAAACTAAAAAATGTGCTATGAAAGACAATTCCAGTTAGCTTCCGGATGCTATCATATTATTATTTTTTTGAGTTCTTATTTTATATAAATAACTCGTGTGAATAATATTAACACCTTACAATATAACTTTAAATTTATGGATATCAAATTAAAATTGAAGCATCTGCTTCTTATGTTGTTTCTATTGAACATGGGAATATTGAATGCACAACAGAAAATCAAGGTGACAGGTCAGATTGTCGACAATAATCAAGAGGCGATTATTGGTGCAAATGTTCTTATTAAAGGGACTACCATTGGTACTATTACTGACTTTAATGGTAATTTCACACTGGATGCCAATATCGGTTCCGTATTAAATGTAACTTATTTGGGATATGTTCCGCAAGAGGTCACTGTCACTGCACAGCAGCCTATGGTTATTACTCTGAAAGAAAATGCCCAGGAGTTGAATGAAGTTGTTGTGGTAGGTTATGGTACGCAGAAAAAGATCTCTACGATTGGGGCACAGTCGGGTATTAAAGTTGTGTCCGAATTGAAACAGCCCGTAGCCAATCTTTCTACTGTTTTGGCTGGCCGTGTTTCAGGTATTGTAGGATTACAACAGACCGGTGAACCGGGAAATGATGCTGCGAATATTTGGGTACGTGGTATTGCTACTTTAGGAGGTACGTCTCCTTTGATTCTGGTAGACGGTGTAGAGCGTTCCATGGATGACTTGAATCCGGAAGATATCGAATCCTTCTCTATTTTGAAAGATGCTTCTGCTACGGCTGTATATGGTGTACGTGGTGCAAACGGTGTTATCATTATTACAACGAAAAATGGTGAAATCGGTAAACCTCGTATTCGTGCGGAATATACTTATGGTTTCACCCGTTTTACTAAGTTACCGGAGTTGGCCGATGGTATTACTTATATGCAATGCGCCAATGAAGCTGCTACAACCCGTGGTAAAGATCCTCTGTTTTCTGCAGAAAAGATCGGAATGACTGCTTCTGGTTTGGATCCTTATTTATATCCGAATGTAGATTGGTATGATCAGATTTTTAATGATTGGGGGCATAACCAACGTGTTTCTGTCAATGTAAATGGCGGTTCTGAAAATGTTCAGTACTATGTATCTCTGTCTTATTATGACGAAGCAGGTTTGTTTAAGGTAGACAATATGCAGGATTATAAGTCGGAGATAAAATACTCCCGTTATAACTTTAACTCCAGTTTGAATATGAAGGTGACCCCTACTACAAACCTCAAACTTAACATTAAAGGAAATATGGCGGATAAGAACTCACCTTATGTGAAGTCTGACGATATCTTTTCTGCTGTATTCCGGATTCCGGCTATTCAGATGCCTGTAATTTATCCGGGTGATAGAGTTCCGTTTCTTTCTACCGGTGGTGGTTTGATGAATCCACTTGCTGAATTGACTAAGAAAGGATATAGAAGTACGACTCACAGTAAGGTAATGGCTGATTTGAGTCTGGAACAAAAATTGGATTTCATCACAAAAGGATTATCTTTCAAGGGTATGTTTGCTTATGATATTGAGAACAAAACATACCTGAACAGAACGCGTAGTTATAATACATACTGGGCTGATTCTCGTGATGAGAATGGGGAATTAATTATTGTACAGCAAGGTAACTCTGTTGATGAGTATTTAAAGCTGGAACGGGGTACGGATAAAAACCAGCGTAAATATTATATGGAAGCGGCTCTGAATTATAATAGAACCTTTGCTGATGCCCACACTGTTACCGGTATGCTTCTTTTCAATAGAAGTGACCGTTCGGATTTGAACTCGAATTCTTTGACTTACTCACTGCCTTATCGTTCACAGGGTTTGGCCGGGCGTGCTACTTATTCGTTCAAAGATCGCTATATGGCAGAAGTGAACTTTGGTTATAATGGTTCTGAGAACTTTACTCCGGGTAAACGTTATGGTTTCTTTCCTTCATTTGGTGCCGGTTGGGTTGCTTCCAATGAGCCTTGGTTTGAACCGGTTTCAGATGTTATCAGTTTGTTGAAAATACGTGCTTCTTATGGTCAGGTAGGTAGTGACCAGATTAAAATAGGTGATACCACTTATCGTTTTGGTTTTTTGTCCGAAATGAGTTCTTCCAGTAATGTATATCAGTTTGGACTTCCTAATAATACGTATGGTGTGACGGGAGGAAAAGATGTTTCCAAGTATGCCGTAAATGTGGGATGGGAAGTTTCTACAAAAGCCAACCTCGGATTGGACTTGGAGTTGTTCCGGGGGGATCTTACTTTAAACTTTGATGTGTTTAAAGAAAGACGTGAAGATATCTTTATACAGCGTCAGTCTATACCTGCAACAGCCGGAATTAATGTAGTTGTTACCGGTAACCTGGGTATTGTAGAGAATAAAGGTTTTGAGGTGAATGCCGATTTTAATAAGAGATTCGGTGACTTTATCTGGGGAGTAAAAGGAAATCTGAGTTATAACAAGAATAAGATCATTGAAGACGATACTCCTTCCAAACCTTATCCATGGATGGAGAGTCGTGGAACTTCTGTTGGTCAGCGTTTAGGATATATCTGTGATGGCTTCTATACAGACGATGATATCAATAATCCGGATGTAGCGAAAACGGTAGAACCTGTAATGGCTGGTGATCTGAAATATCGTGATTTGAATGGCGATAATGTTATTGATGATTATGACAAAACTTATATTGGCAAAGGTACCGTTCCGAATATCGTATATGGTTTTGGTACTACTGCCGAATGGAAAGGATTCTCTTTAGGTGCGTTCTTCCAGGGTGTAGGTAGCTGTGATATTTTTATGAATGGTACAGACTTTGTTCCTTTTGAGAATGCTACCGCCAGAGGTAATCTTTTCTCTAACATCACTGACCGTTGGACGGAAAATAATCCAAGACAAGATGCCCTTTATCCCCGTTTGGCGATAAGCGGAACAAATCAGAACTATGCAACAAGCGATCACTGGATTAAAAATGGTGCATTCCTTCGTTTGAAAACATTAGACTTCGGCTATACGATTCCTAAAACAATAACCAGTAAGTGGCATATTTCTAATTTACGTTTTTATGTACTCGCTACCAATGTTTTCACTATCTCTGGCTTTGATATGTGGGATCCGGAACTTGGTAACGGTACCGGTACTAAATATCCTAATATCAGTACCTATAGTTTAGGTTTGTCATTCCAATTTTAAATAAAACAAAAGATATGAAGATGAAAAGATATATTATAGCTTGTTTATTAGCAGGTTCAGGGGCATTGATGACTTCTTGTGGCGATTACCTGGATATTGTGCCCGATAATGTGATATCTCTGGAAGAAATATTCAAAACACGTAAAGGAGCAGAAGAGTTTCTAAATACAGCCTATGCCACTCTTCCACGGGAGTGGGACCCAACCGACGGTTGTGCTGCTATTTGTGATGAGATGGATTTTCCCTGGGCTGAATATGAGGAGAACTCTATCAATGAGGGAGGTATGAGTCCTTCAAAAGGATGGAGACAGAAATGGGGTGGTTATTATAAGGCCATTCGTACGGCTGCCACTTTTATCTCTCATATAGATATGTGTCAGGATGTTAACATTACCGACAAACTGAAAGCACAATATAAGGCAGAAGCCCGTTTCTTGCGTGCTTACTATTACTTTTGCATTTTCCGTTGGTATGGCCCGTTTGTAATTATGCCTGAAGTAGAGGTAGACGTAGATGGTTCTATTGATGAAATGAGTATTCCGCGTAGTAGTGTGGATGAGTGTGTACAGTATATTTATAATGAACTGGAGAAAGCATGTAATGAAGGTTTGCCTGATTGGTATGAAGAATCTACAGACTATGGTCGTGCTACTATAACTGCGGCACGGGCTATTCAGTCTCGTCTGTTGCTTTATGCTGCCAGCCCTCTGTATAATGGTAACACTGATTATGCTAATTTCAAAGATCAGGATGGCAACCAGTTGGTAAATCAGACGTATAGTGATAAAAAATGGCAAGATGCAGCTAAAGCGGCGAAAGCCTTTATTGACCGTTATACAGATCGTTTTGCTCTGTATACGGAAAATAAAGAAGACGGTAGTATTGACCCATATGCCTCGTATCAACAGCTTTTCCTGACAGGATGGAATAATGAGATAATCTGGGCACGTAACAACTGTTCTTTCTGGTCTTTTGAGGCAAATGCTCCCCGGTTCTGTAACGGATGGTCTGGCTGGGACCCTACCCAGAATATTGTGGATGACTATTTTACGTCTAAAGGCTTGCCTATCGCAGATGAACCTTATGCAGACAAGGATCCTGACTACACTACTGAAGGAACTTGTGCCACAACAATAGGTTATGCTCCTAAAGGAACTTCCAATATGTATGTGAATCGTGAATCGCGTTTTTATGTATCTATCTGTTTTGACAACAGTAAATGGGTAGCTACAAAGAATGCAGCAACCTGCGAACTTTATTTTGGAGGAAATACAGGACATACAGGTAAAACTCGTAACTATTCTACAACCGGATATATTCTTCGAAAATACAGTAATCCTTCGGTAGACTGGAAAAATAGTCAGAATGTGTCCAATCGGCAACAGGCTCTTTTCCGTTTGGCAGAGATTTATCTGAATTATGCCGAAGCTCTCAATGAATGTGAAGCGAGAGATGTGGATGAGGTTTTGAAGTATGTGAATAAAGTTCGTGAACGTGCGGGCCTTCCGGGGTATGGTGATGGTCCTGAATTTATCATGCTGAAATCAAAAGAGAAAGAAGCCATCAGAGAGTTGATTCGTCGGGAACGTCGCATCGAATTGGCTTTTGAAAATCATCGCTTCTATGATGTACGTCGCTGGAAGATAATGGAAGAAACGGACAAATGTATTTATGGGCTGAATATTTCCGCCACCCGTCCTTTGTTCTATCAGGTGATAAAGACAGAAGATCGTCCTCATGATTTCAAATACTATTTATGGCCTATCCCACAGAGCGAAATTTATAAGAATAAGCGTCTGGTACAGAATCCGGGATGGCAGGCTATTGACTAATAAATACCAAAGAGTACAGTTATGAAAAATATATTCAGTTTTAAAAATTTAGGATTATTATTGTGCAGCTGTTTGGCTGTGAGTTGTTCGGAGGATGAAACAACACCTGTTACTATTGGCGATTTTCAGGTATTAACTCCTGATTTGGAAGTTACTATTTCTTACACGGATACTGATCCGGGAGAATATGTAGATTTGTCTTGGGATCGCGCAAAAGCTTCGGATGGTACAACGGTCTTTTATGAAGTACAATTTGCCGGTAAGGATAAGAACTTTGATACTCCTTCAATGACTATAACACCGGACAAACTGGGTTATGCCAATGTTGTTCAGCTGTCGCAACAACAAATGAATATAGTTGCAGAGCGGACAGGGATACGTCCTTTACAAACTGGTGAGATCTATTGGCGTGTACGTGCCATCACCGGATTGGTGGAACATGTCAATTCTACAGTACGTACAATAAAAGTAACCCGTCAGGGAGGATTTGCCGAAACTCCCAAAGCGATATTTGTATATGGTGAAGCTACAGGGCAGAGCGATATTGCCGGTGCAATTCCTCTGAAACAGACTACAGATAGTGAGTACGAAGGTTTTATGAAACTGGGCAATGGTACATATTCTTTTGTAAATGCCAAAGAGGGAGATATACGTAGCTTCAGAGCTGATGGCACTGACCTGGTAGAAGATGATAATGGAACGATTGAAGGTAACAATAAGATTTACCATGTTGTACTGAACTTTACCAAAGCAACCTGTACTATAAATGAGGTTAAGTCTTTCAATCTTTGGTGGGTAGACAATACTTTGGAACCGCTTACATTTGTTGGTAACTCTACCTGGGAATTGACAAACTACGAATTGCAATGGGTAAAATTCGGTAGAGGAAAAAGTCAGATGTACAAATTCCAGATGATAGAAACGGATAAAGATGGAAACGAAATAGTTGTGCCATTCGGTAGTTATAATAAAACTCCGCCGGCAGAAAACCCTACAGAAACTACAGCGCTGGATTACTGGACGATGGACATGGTAGATCCGACAGCTACTATCGGAGAATATACCTTTAAGTTCAATCTCTCTTATGAGGCTCAGTTGGTTGATATCCGGGTAATGCTTCAACCCGAATCGGAGTCTTATTTCCACTCTGTAAAACTGAGTGTAACTGAATAAATAAAGAAGTAACGGAGCCTCTTTCCTGTAAGGAGGAGACTCTTTATATATTGACTTATAAAATTTGCTATTATGAAGAAAAACTATCTTGATTTTTGGAGGAAAGGATTAACATTAGGCGGTATGCTGATGTTTACAGCTTTCAGTACATTTGCTTACGAAGTGAAAGTAGAAGCAGAAGATGCATTTGATTTTTATCATTCGGGAACGGCTGTTAAAGTTGATACTCCGGCGGAAGAGACAACGGCTTCAGGTGGTTCTATTGTGGCTAATATGGCAAGTAATAACGCCATTGCTTTTGAGTTGACTGATGTACCGGCTGATGGTACTTATGACCTGTCAATTGTTTATTTTGGTACGGATACGAATAGAAAATGCTATATTAAAGTAAACAAACAGAAAAAGAGTATTGTCCAGTTCTCTGAAAAATCTGAAGATACAAGTTGGAACGGAACAAAAGGGAATCCGGCAACTATTGTTACCCAGGTTTATCTGAAGGCAGGTACCAACCGTATCGAAGTCGGAGCTTATGGTGGTTATGCTGCTAATTTGGATTATTTTACAGCCACTGAGTCAGAGTTATCTATTCCCGAACCTAAAGATGAAACGTTCTGTTTGGAGTGGGACTATACCGATGAGGCTGCAGTAACAATTGATGGTGTTTCTAAAGAAGAAGTTTATAAAGCAATTGACAATAATGAAAATACTTCATTAAAGGTAAATGCTGATGATTTGGAGATGATTATAAAGATTGTTGATACCGCTTCTCCCAATATTGCTGTTACGGGTGCTTTAGTGACTCCCGGTGATGAAAATACAGGTGATGTGACAAGCTGGAGTGTACAGGCTTCTTATGACGACGGAGCTACCTGGGAGTCTACAGGCATTGGTTTTGTCGCTGCAGAGAATGGAAGTGTTTATCGTGCAACTTTGAATGCCTTAGCTGCTACCGGAACTAATCTCTTTAAATTAGTAGCCAGTGGAGAAGGGGTTATTGACATTAAGGAGTTTCAACTTTTTGGTGTACCTACCGGTAAAGATACTGATACGGCAAAAAGCTCGGGATATCCGAAGGATTATACCGAAGCTGTTCCGGAAGAGGGTGCATTGATTTGGACAAGCTCAGTAAACGGTATTAAAAATGAGGAAGTTAAGAATCTGTTTGATGATAACTGGGCAACAAAATTCTGTCAGACAGGTACCAAGACAATGTCTTTGGAATTTACTACAGCAGAATCATATTCAGAACCTTTGGATATTAAGTCATTTACAATGACTACCGGTTATGGAAACTTTGAACGTATCCCGACAGAATTTACCTTGTATGGTCGTCAATATGATGACAATGGTAACCCGTTGGCTTGGGAACAAATTAATAAATATTCATTTGCTCCGCTTCCAAGTGCCCGCTATACTTGTTATCGTTTTTATGTTGATATTGCTGAAGGTAAACAATATTGGGATTTCAAGTTAGATATTACTGCCATTAACGGTGGAGGTGATATTCAGTTTGTGCAGTTACAGTTTTTGAACTCAGAGCAGACACCTGAAAGATTCCCGAATTCCGGTCCTGGTGTTGGAATCACAACTCCTGTTGCCAACGAGAATAATACAGTAGTGTCTGCTCAGGATGGAGCTATTGCTATCTCTGCTCAGGAAACTACGGTATATAAAGTCTATACAACTACCGGTACAATGGTAGCTCAGGGCACTGTTGCCACTTCTGGCAATGTTCCTGTACAAGCTGGTTTATATGTTGTTGTAACTACTAATGACAGTGGGAGTCAGACAAACAAAGTCTTGATCAGAAAATAATGCGGAAAGCTTAGAGCCTGTTTAAATTTTCCTCAGCATTCTTTTGAGAGGAAAATTTAAACAAACTCTTATTTTCTCAGACTCTAAAAAGTAAAGTACCGTTCCACAGCCATTAAGTGAGGACTTTTCTGTGATTATAACCGCAGAAACCATTCTTTGGTTGTGGAACGATATTTTTATTTTTAAATCTATTTATAACAACATCTATATGTATATAAAATCGATTATTACACGAACGGTATGCGGTCTTGCCTGCTGTGTGTTTCCTTGCTTGAACTTACAGGCACAGGAAGTGGTTGCCTATAATGACCTGACAGATTTGAATCTGAATATAACGGTCAATTATGGAGATCAGAACCTGATAAGCCATCTGATTGATAATTCACTGACTACGGTTTATACACTTGATAAGTTTGACGGAGCCTGGTCTATTGATTTTTATTCTCCGGTTCCTTTGGTTGTTACGGGAGTTAATCTTGTGAATGCTAATACAGGGAGAGAAAATGACCCGAAGTCCTGGAACTTAAAATGTTCGGAGGACGGACAAAATTGGGGGAGGGCGGTACAAGGAGTGAATGCTGAGACTTTTGCAGATGCTTATACCGCTAAATACTTTTCTGTTGGAAGAGAACTTGCCCGCCAGTGGTGGCGTATCAGTATAACTGAAGTGAATGGCGGAGAGTCTTTAGCACTATCGGAACTACAGCTTTTGGGTTTTCAGGTTAGTAATGATCAGCTGGTAGATCTCAGCGAAGCTACTATTAGTTCTTCATATTCGCCGTCAGAAGGAAAACTGGAAAATCTGGTTTCGGATGATATGAATCAGGGAGTTGTTTTTCGTTCTGTCAATGGTGGGTATATTCAGTATGAATTACCGTCTGCTATCCAGTTAAAGAGTTATCGTATCTGTACGGGAACCAATGGGAATGCTCCGCGTAGCTGGGTCTTGAAAGCTTCTAACGATGGTGAGCAGTGGGATGTTTTAGACAGGCAGACTAACCGGAACTTCTTTAATGTTCCACATTCCTCAATGGAGTTTTCATTGACCGATCTTAATCGAAAAGTACTTGACTGGTATGACCTTGCTAAATTGTCTCATGAGGCTTTGAATACCCGTTACTGGGATAACACCAAACAATATTATTTGCAAAAGAATAGTATTCCGCCTCATACCGGGTTTAATTACTGGTGGATGGCCCATGCTCTGGATGCCTTGGTAGATGGTTATCAACGTAGGGTGGAAGTTGGCGGTTCACGTGGTGAATTACAAGCTTATCAGTTGAAGATGAATCAACTCTATATTGGTGTTCCTCGAAATAATACTTCAAAAAAAGATGCCTGGTGGAATAGTTTCTACGATGATATGGAATGGATGGCCATTGCTGCATTAAGAGCTTATCAGACTACGAAGGAACAGAAGTGGATGGATGTAACGACCGAACTTTATGACTACATAAAAGGGGGATGGACCGATGTGCATGGTGGAGGTGTGATGTGGGAGAAAAATAGCCCGAATTCTAAGAATGCCTGCTCCAATGGCCCTGCTATGATTCTGGCTGCTCGTCTTTACAGAGAAACCGGTAAACAGGAATATCTGGACTTCGCTACAAAAATTTATGATTGGATGTCAGTATCGCTGGTCAACGAATATGGGGGTGTTTGGGATGGTTATGGTAACTATAACGAGGGAATGCTCCTGACTTATAATCAAGGTACTTGGTTAGGAGGCTGTTTGGAATTGTATAACATTACTCAGGATAAAAAGTACTATTATTCTGCACTGACTACCGCTAAATATGTAGTAAATGATCGGAAACGCTTCTCTGCTTTTGGTGTTTTGAAAGGAGAAAACTCTGGTGACGGTGGGTTATTCAAAGGTATCTTTATGCGTTATCTGGCTCAGATGATTACAGACAATGTACTGGATGAAGAGACAGAAGAAGAGTTTACCAGCTTCTTTCTTGAAAATGGTCTGTCTTGTTATCACGCTGCCATGTTGAAAGGAGATAATTTAACTTTCGGACATAATTGGGCCGAACTTCCGGAGAATACTATCACCGACTCATCCATCCATCTTAGTGGTATTATGCTTTATGAAATGATAAGCAATCTGGAACGTAGCGGGAAGCTGGCAAAGCTTTTTGATAAGTATGCCGCAAACCGGATGAAATCCTACAAATACTTCCGCCTGGAAGAATTGGGACGCCGGGATAATTATAATCTGGAGCTATCTAAATTCCAGTTACTTTCGGATACTTCGGTTGGCTTGGAAAATGTGCTTTCCGATCTGAAGCCATATTCTGTAACCATAGAAGATAAAAGATTAAAAGTTGTAGTGAAAAATGGGAGTGGCGGGAGTATTTGTATCTATGATTCCGTAGGAAGATCAGTATGGAAAGATCAATATTTTAGTGGAGTTTATGAGAAGCAACTTTCTTTGTCGGGATTGCATGTGATACATATACAGACAGATAATGATTTTTATTCAGCGAAATTACTTTTTTGATCGGAAATGAGCAAAACTCACCACAGAGTAGCACAGGTTCCACAGAGTACTATTTATCTGATAAAACGCGAATTAACACAAATGAACGCAGATTAAAAGACTGTAGTTCTATATCATACATTTGTTTCCCTTTGCGAAAATCTGCGATCATCTGCGTTTCAATAAAGATTTAAACTCTGTGGAACTCCGTGTTACTCTGTGGTGAAATACATTCAAAACCGATCAGTGACGAAGCTTATGGCCCAATCTTTTCGGTAGCGGAAGTATCCATAGACGGTATCGATCCCCTTGTTCGGTGTTGTACTTTGTTTTTCTTAGAAAGGAACGTCCCTTTTCCCCGGTGAGTAGTCTTGTTTTAGATGTACATGTAAAGCAGCATGAGATGCACATGTCGTGCTGTCCCACATGCACATGTCGTACTGCTTTACATGTACATCTAAAACAATGTTACCCACCGAGGCTTCCTACGTTACTCTACGGGATAGAGCTTTATCAATACCGGAGAAAGAGACTGATGGCAATGACAAACGCCATTAAGCTCAAAACCGTACAGATATGAACTCACCACAGAGTAACACAAAGTTTCACAGAGTACTATTTATCTGATCAGCTACTGATTCTTATGAGTAATAGCTCTCTAAAGATATCATTTCATACTCTTTTCTTTTTGTCAATCCCTGCTTTTTTGTTTTCTTTGTAATGTAAAAGAGCCTTTTGTACAGGTGATAAAGTATTAATGTATATTAGATGATTACTGCTTGAAGAAAATTGTGTTTTACTATGAATTGAATTTAACCTTATGTAGGATAATATGGAAACAAGAATCAGGAGTTTTTTGATAGGAATATTCTCTTTAGTTGCACTCTTTTCCTATTCTCATAATCTTAAACAGATAACCAATCGGGATGGTCTTTCCAATAGTTCTGTTATCTGTCTGTTTCAAGATAGCGAGCGTTTTCTGTGGGTGGGTACTTATGATGGGTTGAATATGTATGATGGCCGGGATATTTATGTCTATAAACCACATGTCAATAGCCAAAAGAGTCTTTCGAGCAATGTAATAAGAGAAATAATTGAAACAAAAGACCAGTGTTTATGGGTAAATACAAAGTGGGGACTGAATAAACTCTCCCGTAAGAAAAACAGCATAGAAGAATCTTATGATGAGTTTCGTGATAGTTATTTTATAGCAAAGGACAGCAAAGATCATCTTTTTGTATTAGGTAAACAGGGATTCATCTCGTTTTATGATGAGGTGAATAAAAGGTTCATAGATATCTCTGTTGGCGAGGACATAACGAACTTATATGCTCACAATTTTACCATTGATGACAATGATACTATCTGGATTACACTACAAGGCAAAGTCAGGAAGTTTACTGTCGACTTCAAAAATGAAAAGACGCCGCGGATTGTGAGACATCCCGGTCTCACTCATTCGGCAGAGATAATAAACTTCTGTTATAATGGGGGGCGTTTCGCTTTTGTTGATCTCAAGCGTGATTTATATACAGTGAATAGGGGGAAGGCAGAGTATATCGCGAATATCTCTGAACTTGTCAACCAGAACGGCATAATCTCTACCATCATTTTTGATGATGATGATATTCTGATTGGTTTTAAGACCAACGGTTTGTTCCGGCTTATTGCAAAGGAAGGTT
Organism: Bacteroides sp. 41_26; assembly: GCF_949740115.1. Classification (NCBI taxonomy): domain Bacteria; kingdom Pseudomonadati; phylum Bacteroidota; class Bacteroidia; order Bacteroidales; family Bacteroidaceae; genus Bacteroides; species Bacteroides sp. 41_26. Next base: position 130,331 of record NZ_CATJGZ010000087.1, on the reverse strand, counting down.
ATAGAAGTGAAAAGATTGATATAAATTGTGGCGTTTTTTCGTTGTGGAAAGACGAATTACAGAATATAATCTGGATTGGTACTGATGGGCAAGGTGTGTTTGCTTATACAAAAGATGCTTATACTTTCTGTAACATAACTTTGAATCAGCTTCCTATCAAGAAAAAACGCCCGGTTCGTGCTATTCAGACAGATAAAGACGAAAACCTCTGGCTTGGAACAAAAGATAATGGAGTAATCTGCATCAAGAACTATCGCATGGCAAAAGAATATTCTTCTTCCAATGTCATTCAGTATACGATGCAGGATGGACTGGCTAATAATTCTGTTTTCGCTTTTTCACTGAGCCGGAAAAATATTCTTTGGATTTGTTCCGATGGACCTGGAATCAGTTATTATTCTTATGATGATCAGAAGATACATCGTATTTCCGATGCCCGGTATGTACATACCATTTATGAAGCCAGTGATTCTGTTTTATGGGTAGGAGCAGACAAAGGATTGTTAAAACTGTCGGTGGAGTGGAAGGGCAATAAACCTATTGTCAAGGATAGCAAGGCTTTTCTCTCAGAGGTAAGAGGTAAGCGTTTTGATATACAGATTTATTCGATGTATGCCGAGAATGATTCTATTCTTTGGCTCGGTACACGTGGTTCCGGAGCGTTTCGTTTCAATATGTATACAGGTAGTTATCAGAATATCCGGTTTAACAAAGTGGGTATTCCGCCTATTGATGATATTCTTTGTATTCTGAAGGATAGTAAACAACGTTTGTGGTTCGGCTCCAGCTATGGTTTGACCCGTTTGGACAGTTATCAGAAAGATAGTGTATCTTTTACCAGTTACAGTGAAAATAAAGGTTTGCCTAATAATACGATACATGGGATGAAAGAAGATAGCCGTGGCAATTTGTGGCTCAGTAGCAATACCGGTATTATTCAGTTCAATCCCGATAGCGAAGTCTTTCGTCAATATAACTACAAAACAGGTTTGGATGTTTTTGAGTTTAGTGATAATGCCTATTATCAGAGTCCGTTCACCGGTTCTATCTTTTTTGGTGGGATCAATGGAGTGGTATGGCTTCAAGAGGATTCCATAACAGAAAATAAAATGGTGCCCGAGATCTATTTTACCCGTTTACGTATTTTCAATGAAGACTATAATATCAACGATTTGATGAAAGGAGAGGGCGAGAATCGATATCTGGAATTGAAACACAACCAAAATTTCTTCTCTATATCTTTTGTTGCTATGGACTTTATCAATGGGGCAAATAGCAGTTACTCATACCTGTTGGAAAACTTCAGTAATGTCTGGATGAATACCGAACAGACAAACGAGGCACATTTCACAAGTATTCCTCCTGGGAAATATGTGTTGAAAGTACGCTATAATAGTGGTACCGATGGTTCTAAAGATCAATATGAAAGTATTACCATTGTTATTCTTCCTCCCTGGTATTTTAGTATTTATGCCAAGATCGGTTATTTTTTATTGATTATTGGTATTGGTTTCTATGTTTTCCGCTGGATAGGGCAACGAAATGAGCGAAAAAGAAAAATCATTGCCGAGAAGCTTGAGGAGCGCCATAAAGAAGAGGTATATGAAGAAAAATTACGATTCTTTACTAACATCACCCATGAGTTCTGTACACCATTGACTTTGATTTACGGACCCTGTGAACGAATTCTGACACATCCGAATACAGATTCATTTACCCGGAAGTATGTCCGGCTTATCAAATCGAATACAGAACGTTTGAATGCGCTGATACAGGAAGTTATCGAATTTCGAAGGATGGAGACAGGACATAAAACATGTAATATCCAGCAGGTGAATATCAACGAAGTGCTGAATGATCTTTCAGTTTCCTTCTCCGAATTGGCGGAACAAAACAAAGTCACGTTTGAGATGGAGGTCGATAAATCCATTTACTGGAATACGGATTTCAGATGTTTGTCTAAGATACTGAATAACTTGATTTCCAATGCTTTTAAATATACCCCGGAGGGAGGTATTATTCGTATCAGAGTATTGACTGAAAATAGTCACCTCTTGTTGCGGGTGTACAATACCGGAAAAGGTATTCGCGAAGAAAACAGGGAGCTGATCTTCAATCGGTATAGCATATTGGATAATATAGAAGAGAATGCAGTGAAAGGGCTTTCTTCCCGTAACGGTTTGGGAATGGCTATTTGCCACAGTATGGTTGAGTTATTAAAGGGGGAAATTCATATTGAAAGTGAGGTTGATAAATATGCAGAGTTCATTGTGAGTCTGCCCGAACTGGAGTTAACTCCGTTGACAGATGGAAAACAGATTTCCTCTGTTTCTTCCCATCAGCCGGATAAGGCAGAAATGTCTGAAACAACTGAGAATGAAACGATACCTGTACCGCTTGTTTCGTTAGAGCAACTTCCAAATGACATGAAAGCGAAGATATTGGTTATTGATGACAATAAAGAGATATTGGGATTAGTTCAGGAGATTCTTTCTGACAAATATCGGATAGTAACAGCTGATGACGGCGAGAAGGGAATGGCTATCCTGAAAGCCGAGATGCCCGATCTTGTTATTACTGATATCATGATGCCGGGAACGGACGGCTTTGAACTCACCCGTCAGATCAAACAGAATAAGCATACGATGTACATTCCATTGATCATTCTTTCGGCAAAGAATACGAATGAAGAAAAAATAGAGGGTATCGAAGCGGGAGCGGATGCCTATATACCGAAACCGTTTAATGCGACTTATCTGTGTGCTGTGGTAGACCGTTTGCTTGATAATCGCAATAAATTAAAAGAGTACTATAATTCTTCTGCCAGTGCGTATGAGTTTACAAACGGGCAACTTATGCAGAAAGAAGATAAGGACTTCATGCAGAATGTGATTGCCTTTATTAATGAGAATATGGATAATGCCGAACTTTCTCCGGAAGATATGGCGAGTTATCTGCAGCTCAGTATTCGTAATTTGTATCGCAAGTTTAAAGAGCTTGATCAGCTACCTCCAAAAGACTTTATCAAAGATTACAGGGTTCATCATGCGGCTAAGTTACTGAAAACTACAAAGCTCACGATTCAGGAGATTATCTATAAGTCGGGATTCAATAATCGTTCTCATTTTTATAAAGAGTTTGATAAGAGATTCAATACCACTCCGAGAGAGTTCCGCGAGGCTCATAATCATAAGGATGAGACTTTATCATAAAAATCGCATCTATAAGTGTCCTTTTTCGTGACAAAAGTGACTTCAATAGTGTAAAGACATTATTGGAGACATTTTTGTCACAAAAAAGAAGTTTGATTTGTATTTCGGCACATATTTTTGTAGAGTCAAGCACTTTGGTGTAGCTGATTCTTAATAGTATGAAAACAAATCCGCTGATTTATGAAGAAAATTCTTTTACCTTTGTTATTATTGTGGCCCTTTATTTCTATTGCTGCCGAAGACAAAGCCAGCATTACTCCTTCAACCCGGGAAGGAACTTCGGTGTGGCTTATTGAAAATGAAACCTTGTCAGCTCAAATAGAACTGAATTCTTCAGGGCAATTACTTTTTACTCATTTGTATAATAAAACTTCTCAGTCAGAATGCCTGACCGGACACGGAAGTTCCTCTTTATTCCATTATAAAGGAAGGGCGGTGGCTCATAAAAAAACAGAAGAAGGAGAACTTGTATCCTATCCGTTTGAATATTCTGCCGGAATGAAAGGATGGAGCCTGGCCGGTTCTTCTGTAGAAGACATTCTGATGACAACTTTTTCCGGGAAAGAGTCTTTGGGAAAACGACTTTCTGTTGTTGTTCAAAACGAAGATTTGGAAGTAACTATATGTGCCGAAATCTATGATGGCAAGTCAGGGCTACGTATACAGAACTATTTAAAGAACCTCACCGGTAATTATCGTTTTGTTATTGAAGAATCAACCGTTTTGCGTTTAAATCTTCCTAACAATCCTCATCATTTGCATTTTTCCTGCAATACGAAGTGGGAAAGTACTACTGGAGGTGTGGAAGAAGCTCCTTTGTATAATAAAGGAAAAAGAGTGGCTAAAGTTCTTTTAAACAGATACGAAGATGGGACAGGATGGTATCTGGCACCGGAAGTGAATTGGCGGACTCAGTATGGCCCGGAAGTTCCTTCATCCGCTTATGAATATATGCACCGCTCTTTTGCCGGTGCAACAGCCTGGTCTTCATCCGCTTCCGATTATGTACAGGTGATTACCCATCCGGAATCGTTCCAGTTGGTACTCTTTCCACAAGAGAAATTTGAATATATAGCGGTTAACCTCACTTTATTTACCGGAGATATGGTAGACGGTAAAATGGCAGTAGAAGAGCATTTGCGTAAACGCTATAAATATCACGATACGCAAACTTTATTTAATACAAATGACTGGGACTGGTTTACTACCGGAAAGCGTACTGACCGTTTTTACCGTGAAGTTGTCATACCTAAAGCAAAGGAGGCAGGAATGGATATGGTGATGTGGGATGATGGATGGAATAACCCTAACAGTACGAATACCGGTCTTGATAATAGTGGCACACACCGGGATGAAATAGTTCCCTCTCCTATGGTAACGACCGATTTTAAAGGATTAACCGATTTTATCCATGACAACGGGCTTATGTTTGGTCTGTGGTACAGTATGAGTGGAGGCAATCATAACATGGGGTTTGACTTGTCTGATCCGGCTTTTATTTCAGCAAAAAGAGAGAAAGTAAGAACATTGTTGGAGGATCATCATATGTCTCATCAGATGGTTGATCTTACAGAGATGTGGCAAGTGCTTGATGAAACTTCGCATAGTTATCCCAGTGACAATGTCTACAGGAAGGTAGTCAGAACAAAGAACCTGATGAATGAGCTGGCTGATAAGTATCCGCAATACATCGTAAAAGTAACCAGTGAACTGGACATCCATCCTACTCAGGGAGACAGGGCGGTGGAACTGCTTCATATTCCCTATAACGGATTTATGACTTCTGTAGGAGATGCCGGAGGAGGTGTTATTGGGATGGTAAGTTATTGTTTTGGGCATTACCCTCTCAATTCTGTTTACTTTGGAGGTACACATAGTGCCCTGATGGAGGATTATTATAAATTTATGGTAGCCCGTGATATCAAATTCGGTGTTTGTCCCGATCAGTGGAGTCAGAAAGGGATAGAGCTGATGGCTAAGTTCAATAAATGGCGTAGAAGTAAACGTATTGCTGATATGTCTACACAAATTATTCGCCCGGTTTATCTGGGGAAGGGTTGGGATAGCAATGAAGTGGCAAACTGGGATTTTGGTTCGGGGCCCCTATCCTGGATGTATACTACTGAACAGAAAGATAAGGCTTTACTAATCAGTAGTAATTGTGGCGAAGTAGGACATATTGGTAAGATGCCTCTTCCGATTCGTTGGTTGGATGATCGGAAGTACTATCTGATTGAAGATATAACACTTGATGATACCCGGCAGTTTACCTATCATTTTGAGGGTGTTTTTACGGGAGCTGATTTAAAGAAAGGGGCATTTGCTATCAATATGTACCAGAACAGTTCTCGTGGAAAAGCATTCTGGATACAGGAAATGAAAGCCGGCCAGCCGGTGCAGGTGCTTTATATGGACGAGAATGTAGATGACTACCAGGAAAACTATATGGACGATGTACTGACTGTTACTCTTAAAGGAAAGGCGAACGAAGAGGCTTTGGCTATTTTATATTATCAGGCAGAAAATAAAGTAAATCACTATCGGATCCTGTTAGACGAAAATGGGCAGGGAGAATTACGTTGCACTTCTGTTCCCGAGGGTGAAGAAGAGGTGGATGGTTATCCTGGCTTTAGTGGTGGTTTGCGCTATGATCTGGAAAACCTGCACGACAATCTTATTCTTTCTGATGATAAGATAAAAATGTCTTCTGTTTTTAATGGTAATCCCGATTCGGAAGGGGGGTACAGTTCATTTGCCGGTATGAATGCGGTAGGAGACTATGTTGTCTATAAATTAGAGATTCCTTCAGCGGGGACTTATAACATATCATTAAATTATAAATTGTCTAAAAGTAGCCGTGGGGAGTGTGGATGGGCAGTATCCGAGGATAATATAAATTATACGGATATCGGAAAACCATTCTCTCAGGCAACAACGGGTGCTGAGAAAATGGAAACACTGAATATGGGAGATTATACATTTCATACCTCCGGCACCAAATATTTTAAGATGTCTTTAACGGCTGTTTCCTCGAATGGAGGGAAAAATTTGTCTACTAACTATCTAAAACTAACTCTTCAATGATCATGATAAAGAAACGAAACCTGTTAGTAATTTTATTCTCTCTTATTGCTGTATCTTTTTTGTCGGCAAAGAATTATTATGTGAAGCCGGTAAGTTCCGGTCAGGGGTCTGGTATCTCTTGGGCTCATGCTTCAAACAATTTGCAGGATATGATAAATAATGCATCTGCCGGTGATACAATTTGTGTTGCCGCAGGTACTTATTATGGCGGATTTACTCTGAAAGACGGCGTTTGTATGGGGGGAGGTTTTGATGGAACGGAAAGATCCTTTATAGATCGTCAGTTCCCCGGAAGCGGACAGAATCTGACTATTTTGGATGGAGGGAATAAGCAGAGAGTACTTACTCAGGAGAAAGACTTCTCATCCCGTACTGTTATATCGGGATTTGTTATTCAGAATGGATATGCCCTGTTCGGAGCAGGGGCTTGTCTTTTCAACAATACTGTGTTGGAGGCTTGTATTATACGCCATAATATAGGTGGTAATGCTAATATAGGTGATTATATAGAATCATTGGGTGGAGTTGTTTTTTATGCAAGTGAAGGTAAAGCTCATATTTTGGCAGTTGAAGAATACGGGAAAAATTTCCAGTCTTCTGTTGTTGGGTTGAAAAGCTACTATAAACTGGAGAATGCTTTGCAAGATTGGGACGGTAAAAAGAATACGGAGGCACTGGTGCAATCCCGGGCTGCAAAAGCTCTTTCGGAGTATAAACCGGTTACTTCAGCCGGAACAATCTCTGATTGGTACATACCTTCTATCGGCGAATGGAGCACTCTCCTGTCACCGGACACTTTATCCGGAACTCTGTCTGAAACCGGAGTCCTGGTTAATGAAACTCTGAAAAAAAATAATAAAACTCCCATTGAAGGCAATCGGTACTGGTCGTCAACAGCAGCGTCGACTACTGGGCTGGGAGAGTTGTGGTATGTGAATTTTGCAAGTAACTCTATTAATAAGATACACTCTTTGCAGTACAATAAGCTGCGTGGAGTAAGGAGAGTGGATGCGAATACTATCAAAGGAATGGGAGGAGGTTTGTATCTGAACGAGGGGGCATATGTTATCTCTTGCCTTGTATATGATAATCAAGCTCCCGAAGCATCGGCTATATATATGAGCGAAAGAGCTTACATTTATAATTCTACAATTGTGAATAATGTTGCGATGAAAAAAGGAGAGTATGCAGTAGAAATGGCTTTAGGTGCTGCTTTGTCAGCTATCAAAAATTCTTTGTTTTGGAATAACTATGACGTAGATAATTCCCCTTTGGATTTTGTGGATATACCCGCCTATAATTGTGCTGTCCGACAAGCGACTACCACAGTAGATCAGCCAGTCATTGTATTGCACGAAAAGAATGAGAATATATCCGGTCCTAATTTTGTAAATCCTCTGAATGGTGATTTTCATCTGCTTGCCAGTTCACCGTGTGCTAAAGCGGGGACAAAATCAAATATTCCCGGACGATATGTCTTTAGAGATATGGATGGTAATAATTATAGAGATATGATAGATATTCCTGTCGGAGCGTATGCAGTCGCTACAACAACCGGAGTTGTTAATCCGTCTGTAAATGGAAATCAGTTTGTGGTTCATCCGTCATCTCCGGTGAAAGGAGAGGCGATGGAAATTCATTTTCATACGGCTGAAACAGGTATATATCAGATTGAGATACTCTCTATTGATGGTTTAAGTATATCTCGTTCAGACTTTTATTCGAATAGCCCGTTGCTGTTGTCGGCACCTTCCACTCCGGGAGTATATCTTCTGAATATAAATCAGGATGGAGTAAAGATACAGTCTACGAAGATTATTGTTCGTTGATGTTGAGAATGATTATTTATATAAATGATAACCTATGTTGTTTTATTTACGTAGAGGATGATTGATATGGAGGCATTGATTGTTTTCTTCTAAACATATACTTTCTTATACTTAATCATAACGTACTTTCTCTCTATAGATCGTTTGCTTTCTTCATCTATTATCTACAAAGATGAGAATTAAAAACATCCCCATGTTTCGGAGCACAACATGGGGATGTTCTTTTGCTGAACATCCGGATGTTATCACTAAAAACATCCGGGTGTTTTATAATCAGAAATCAAATAATAATCATGCAATATAGTATGTTTCAATTGTTTAATTCTAATATGCTTTGTTGTTGCTAATATATACATTTCAACAGTGTTTTTTTCAATTAGACAACTATAAAATCAGATTAAGAGGTTGGAATTATCATTTTATTGTGAGAAAAATATTGGATAATTTAATAGAAGGTGTGAACTGTTTGAATTAATTCGGATAAAACTGTTGTAGTTTATGCTTTCTTACAGAATCAGACAGTTTTGGCACTGTTGTATACATCTTTTGAATATACTTTATGTTTCTTTGTAGCATCAACTCTTTTGGGAGAGAGTAGACTTATTAAATATTGGTTGTGCGAATTATTTTGCTCTATATTGTGATTAAGAGGGTGTATTCTCTTAATCATTAAAAAATAAATAAAATATGAGAATTCTGATCAAGGTTGTTATAGTAATACTGGGTGTGCTGGTATCTGTATCCTGTAAGGATAGAAATAATGAGAAAGATATTTTTCCTGTTGTTGAGGTGGATTTATTTAATCCAATTGAAGAAGTGCCGGTATCGTCATTTATTGACACTTTAATTTCGGTTAGATTAGAGTTGCCAAAACCTTTGTTTTTTGGTGTTACTGCAGATGTTTTGTTTGCCGATACAAATATCTATGTTCATGATAGTAAACAAGAAATAATATTCCGTTTTAATAGTCAAGGAAATTTTCTAAATATGATAGGAAAACTTGGAAATGGGCCGGGAGAATTTTCTTCGTGTAGTTCTTGTTTCTTGAATGGAGATACTGTGTTTGTAAGTGATCTTGATACTCGGAGGATATTTAGTTATACTCAGGAGGGAAATTTTATAAATGTGATTTCATTTCCGTTTAGCTTTGTATATGAGGATATTGTATATATGCCGGATGGGGAGTTTTTATGTCATCGGTTAGCGCCTGCAAAAAATAACCGTGGAATTTGGATTATGAATAAAAAAGGTGAAAAGTCAGAGGTAGTGTATGCAAATGAAGATGTTTATCCTTATATTCATAGTAGTTGGAACACCTTATCTATACTTGGAGGCGGACTAATTGGTATCTACGAACCTCCTACCGGAAAATATTACTCTTTTAATACGAAAGATCATTTATTAAAAAAAGTGATACAGTTGAGAGCAAATGCGAAAATGCTGGGTGATTTTAAAGGTATTGATAGTACGATTGGTCTCAAAGAAGAGTATTCAAACTGTTCTATAATACTTAATACTGACAATTATATTTTCTCGTTGTGGGTTTTGCCCGGTTACACTTCCGGAGTATTTTCTCTATATTCTAAAGAGGCAAAAAAGATGACAATTTTTAAGAAGCCTTTAGTGGATTTTCCCGGTTATTTTTCTTTAGGAACGATGAAGTCTTCTAATCTACCTAATACATTAGTAACCATATTAACAGATGAATATCAATTTGATGATTGTCCGAAGCAATACAAGAATCTGGAATTTAATGAGCGGGTTATGATTGTCAACAAATGGGTGTTTAAGTAATTCTATTCTATTTTTATCACTTATTGTGAAAATTCGCGATATTATGTTACCCAGTTTTGCTTAAAAAATAAGATATATAAACTTTTTTATCAATATCCTGTCATTTGTAACCGATTTAAAGAAGTTGATATTGCAGCTCCCAAAATATTAGATGAGTCGTTTGCATATTCTATTGTTTCTTCGGAGGCTTTAGATCGATTTATAAATCCGGATTTATTAGATGAAGACAACAAGAAAAGATATGATTCTGTAAATCAGGATAGTAATCCGATTATCATTCGATATACATTCAAAAAGTAGAGCCTGCTTTAGGCTTTATTCAATTATCCATTACTGATGATCTAAACTATATTTATTGAAAGATTATTTTAAGGGTGTTTATATCTCTATCCGGTTTCCTTTTTCGTTACAAAAAGGCGAGGCTGTTTTCTTCACCCTTTATGCCTGTTGTTAAATATGCAAACTTTCATTTCGTTTCTCTACGAAGATCGCCTCGATGCTCTACGAGAAACGCCCCGATCTCCGTAGAGAAACGACTCGATCTTCGTAGAGAAAAAATAGATTTTGTAATACATTGATTATTAGCGTGCTGGTTAAGGGCGCGTGTGTAGCATATTTTCAATCTATAGGACTCTCCTTTACCTCTCCTTTCACCCTATTTGTATTTCTGAAATAACTACAATTTCAGGATTCTGCTAAATGTAATCCCTATCATATCGTTATTGCTGAGCTACCGAACTGTAAATAGCATACAATGGTTTGTTAGCGATATTATTTAGTAAGTAATTGTTCTAAATTATATGATATTATTATTGAAACGCAAATGATTGTAGATTAAATAGCTGCGCTATACTTGAGTGATGATATGCTTTGCGTGAATCTGCGAGTTTCTGCGTTTTAATAATAGTATCCTATTAATTTTGAACAGTTACTTATGCATTTGTTTATCGATACATTGAATTATATTTGTGATATGATTTTGCCTCCAGAACTGATTACTGGAGGCATATCTTATTTTGCGTATTTTATTTATCTCCGGAGGAGTCAGAATAATCCGGTTCTTTCCGATTGTAACTTGTATATGTCTGTCAGTACTTTCAGTCGGGTTGTTTGTCCGGGAGTCGCTTTTAGCTGTGTACCGCACAAATTACTCCAGTTGCGTAAGGTACTCTCATCTATCGGCTGTTGTAATGAAGCATTCCAGTCCGGAAGATATCCGCGCAGGCCCAGATATTGTACCAGTGGGAAAGCATCATCCGTTGGTTTTACATCTCGAAAATAGATAAGGGTGGCTTTTTGTTTTATCAGAATATCCTGTAGTGAAGGTATATCCACATTTCGTACTTTCACTCCTTTGTCTATGGCAAGTGCTGCTGTGATACCGGCAGCTTGTCCCAGAGCCATCCAACAAGGTTCCATGCGTAAGGTGGAGAAACCGATGTGAGAACCGGATACAGGTACCGGCAATAGCAGGTTGTCTACGTCTTTAGGTAGAATTACTCCTAAAGGTACGGTGTAAACGGCTGTGGGATAACTGATGAATCCATCCAGATGTACTCTTCCTGTCTCTCTTTTGCGGGCAGCATGAGAGTCGAGGGCATAATGACTTGCGGTCACACTACTTGAATGTAAAGGAGGGCGTTTACCCGGACTGACCGGAAGTGCATCGGCTGCTGTGAAGAAGTAAACTCCCTCAAAACGACGGCCTTCGCGTACGTATACTTGCCGGGGAAAGGATTCATTATCGGGATATTCGTCTTTTGCCAGTCCCCATTTCAGCATTTCCTTGCGGAAGTGGGACGGGAGTTCTTTATCATGCTGGGCAAACCAGAAAAGCCCTAAAGTATAGTCTTTTAAGCGTTTGGCAAATTTATCCCGCCATTCCCACGAGGAGGTGGGCCATGGCCAGTTTTCTTCGGGCAGATCGGTAGAAAGAAAAGCAGCGTGCTGATTGTTACCGTCAGTCTTTTGGTTCGGCAGGTTGACGAGACTACTTAGTTTCCAGATCCCCCAGCTGTCTCCGGGAAGTTTGGTTCTGTTGCCTTTTGCGATATGCCGGCGATTTTCTTCCAACATCTCATTTGTCACTTTCAGCATGGCCCGTTGTGTGTTACGTCCGGTCCATACATCCTCTATGAGAGAGACGTATTCGTCTCGGTTGTAGTTATCCGGTCGGGTGAAAGGAACCATGTTCTTTGGATCGTTTGTGAGACACAAACGATAGTTATAAGCTTGCACAGCGTTATCTGCCTGCCCGGTACTTCCATCGGCAGGGAGGCTTTTCCAGTATTCATAGGTCCTTCCGGCTCCCGGTTCATTAAATTCTTCCCGGCTTTCACGACCGACACGGAACGGCACACCTGCTGCGGTTCCTAAATCGCCCTCATAAGTGGCATCTATAAAGATTTTCCCCTGATAGGTTTCTTTTTGTCCGTTTTCCCTGTTCAGGATACAGATACTCTCGATACGGTCGTTTCTGATGCAGATGTTTTTGTTCTCTGCATCAAACTGACGCATCAGGCGCACGGTGATCTTCTCTTTCTGCTCATTCAGCATCTCTTCAAAAATACGGGCGGCTACGGATGGTTCGAAGTGAAAACCGTTACTGCAAGTTTTCACTTGGGGTGAATCGGCTCCGTAATGACTGATGTAATACTGTCTGATACGAGAGGTGAATTCAGAGAATAGTCCCGTAGTAGCTTCGCGGGTTGCAATGTCGGTAGCTCCAAGTCCATTGGCCGGAAGTCCGCCAATGTGGTTGGTTCGTTCCAGTATGACGGAAGTTTTGCCTTGCCGTGCTGCAGCGATGGCTGCCATGATACCTCCCGGATTTCCTCCGACAATGACGAGGTCGAAGGAATTCTGTGCGGGTAGGTTACTGCTTAGAAACAACAATAGAATGAGTAGGCCGTTTCGTTTCATGATATATGTTTTTGTTCTTATTTCTTCTCCGGTAGTCTGTTGAATATGGATTTGATAATCTCCATATCAAACTTCGGGGTACGGTCGTAATTATAAATACCGTTCTGTTCCTGTTCTACATCTGTTAGCTGGGTGTAGCAATATCCGGCCACAAAATCAAATTCGAGAACAGTAAATGTAATGTCCTTCAGTCGGGCATAAAACTCGTCAAGTGTTTCCGGACCTTTTCCGTAGCCCCAGGTGTTTTTGGCAAACTGCTTTCCATGCACCCATTTGATACCACCATATTCGTCGAGGAAGTAAGGCTGTCCTTCATAGGGAACTTCTTTCTTCACATCTTTCTGGGGGAGCTTACCGTCCTTTATTTCCAACCGTTTTTTCATCTCTTCACCGCTCTGTGCATAATGATGTACACTCCAGATGTCTGTCATCACATGGTAATTTCCACTGGCATCATTTACCGGACGATAATCCAGATTGTGTGAGAGTTTATAAACGTCTGAAATGAAACGGTCGTGTTGGCGTGCCTGTTCGTTGTCATTCGGGCGGTCCCAGGTTTCATTGAATGGGGTCCATACAATGATTGAAGGGTGATTGCGGTCGCGAACTACTACTTCCTCCCATTCGGTGAGGAAGTTCCGGGCGGCTTCCGGGCTACTGGTATTAAGACCCCAGCTTGCCGACTCTCCCCAGGTAAGGTATCCCAACTTGTCCGCCCAGTAATGAAAACGTTCTTCAAACACTTTCTGATGGAGGCGTGCTCCGTTGAAACCTGCGGCTAAACTAAGTTCGATATCACGTTTCAGATCTGCATCTGTGGGAGCAGTCCATACACCTGTGGGATAGAATCCCTGATCGAGTACAAAGCGCAGATAACAGGGCTCATTATTGAGAAAGAATTTATTTCCTTCGATATGTACCTTGCGCATACCGGCATAAGAATTGACGTGATCAATCACTTTTCCTTTGCCATCCAATACTTCCAGTTCGATGTCGTATAAGAAGGGCGAACCCGGTGACCAGGTTTTTACGGTTTTCAATGGTAACATCAGTGTCAGAGGAGTGGCAGCAGTTTGTGTCTGTTTGCTGACTACGCGATCACCATCCTTTACACTGACACGCAGCTTTTGTCCGGCTTGTAATCCGTAGAATTCCGGTTGAACGGTGAAACATTTCTGATCCAGTTCCGGTGTGATACGAACAGACTTTAATCCACAGGCATCTACTGCTTCCATCCATACGGTCTGCCAGATGCCGGTAGTACGGGTATAATCGCATCCTTGTGAATAGAAGTTACCCGATTGTTTTCCTCTTCCCTGGGTTCCACTGCGCTGGTCGTCTTCTACGTATACCACAAGTTGCTGTTCTTCTCCGTATTTAACAAACCGTGTAATGTCTATTCCGAATGAGGAACTACCTCCCCAATGTCTGCCTGCTACTTGCCCGTTGATATAGATTACTGAGTAATAATCTACTCCGCCAAAGTGAAGGATAACCTTTTTATCTTGCCAGTCTGCCGGAACTTGTAACTTGCGGTGATACCACATGGCTGGGATGAAATCTTTGTATTCTACTCCCGATAATTTACTTTCCGGGCAGAATGGGACGGTGATAAACTCGTTAAATCCTGTACTGTTGTATAACTTACGGTCTCTGCCCGATTTGCCAAAGTCGAATGTATAGCTCCATTGACCGTTCAGGTTTCTCCATTCTGCACGTTCAAACTGTGGACGTGGATATTCCGGACGTGGTATCGAATTATTTTGTGCGTTGGCAGTCCAACCGGTCAATAATAAGAAGGAAAATAAAATGTAAATAATAAGGTGTTTCATATTGTGTCAGAATTAGAGTTTGGTTGAATCGAGAATCAGTTTCTCCGATCCTTTTTTGATTTCAATTTTACGTGAATTGAACAAGGCTTTGCAGTAAGGATTGTCGTAACGGTATTTCCATCTGAGTTCCTGTTTTTTTCCTTTTATAGTAAACGGAGATTGCCAGCCAAATGTTACATTTCCGATAGACGGAGAAGTATAATTAACATTTAGTTTCTGGCAAGACACCTTGGCCGATGAGATCGCATTTACAAATTTAGTAAAGTCGCCCCATTCTGTTTTTGTTCCGGTCTCGCAGATCCAGATGTTTTGTCGGCCCGATGCAAGTAAATCACATATATCTCCTCTTTCACCCGCCTGATATGTAGTGGCATTTTGTGAATAGAGCGCTACGTAGCCGTCTTTTTTGCGTCCGAAAGTCCAGTTACCTTTTGTCAGCACTTCATCAAAATCATTTTTGGGGAAGTAGGCATGTGTATAATCATTTTTCTGGTTTTCGGGGATGTTGTAGATACATACTACTACATTTTTGTGTTGTGCTGCCCGTGGTAGGATTTCATTACCAGCCCAGTAGTTTGGCGAATATTTCAGGTTTTTGCCTCCGGGATGATTGGTGTAAACGATAGCACGGTTGCCCAGAGTGGCCTGCCAGATGTGTTGTTGATAACCCGGAGCTCCCGGACGGTAATCCTGTACACTACTGAGCATATATTCCGGGGTACGATAAGTTTCTACGTTGGCTTCGGATAAAGCAAAACGGTCGAGGTGTGAATTTACCAGTTTACCGTAGGTTTTAATCTGTTCTTCGTACTTACAGATGTATTGGTCGTAGTTACGATAGGGCCAGGTGTCGTACTTTTCTGAGATCTGTTTGGACATTTTGATTGCCAATGGGTGAATAAATTCCTGCATACCCCAAAAGAGGTGACAGTCCAGTTCATTGTCATAAGAGAGTCCGTAAGAGGGTGCATCTTCCACATTGATACTTATACGCTGACGGTTGAGCATGGGGCGCTGATAATCGATAGCGATCTCCTGTATGACTTTGGGACATTGATATTTACTGGTGGACAGGGCAATGGGAGCCATTACTTCATCACGGTCGAAAGTACCGACTCCGAACATCAGTTTTGTCAGCGGAGAGGTGTTGTGCGAACCATTGATAAGAGAATGAGCATACATACGTCCGCTGGTAGAACCCATCATGCCTTCGAAATTATTCAGAGCCATGTCGAACATCAACAGGTCCA
Source organism: Bacteroides sp. 41_26 (assembly GCF_949740115.1). Classification (NCBI taxonomy): domain Bacteria; kingdom Pseudomonadati; phylum Bacteroidota; class Bacteroidia; order Bacteroidales; family Bacteroidaceae; genus Bacteroides; species Bacteroides sp. 41_26. The sequence goes on along the minus strand of NZ_CATJGZ010000087.1, from coordinate 114,408 downwards.
GCACCATACCTGCTTTTTTGCGTATAGCTTCGTCTTCGGCATAATCATACAGATTGGCGAGTAGCATTGCTTCTACCTCGTAATAGGTAGACAGCCATTCGCTGAATCCGAATCGGAACCGGAAATCCAGCCAGCGTTCCAGGCGTTCTTTGGCATGTTGCATGTGCTGTACACCATTCATGCCATTGGTGAATATCCTGTCTTTGTAGAGCTGTCCGGCAAGTAGTTCGGCTGTGTGGTAGAGTGCCTGATGGTTTTCCGTATGATAACACCGGTAGGTCGTGTCACGTCGTCCGTCGTCCCACCAGTATTTAAAATCGAGTACACAAGCCTCTATCTCTTTTCTAAGATGGGCAGGTATCACTGTTTTCTCCCGGTCCATATAGAGAAGCCGTAGCATGCCGTTGATTGAGAAGTCATTGCAGTCGCGGTTAGAACGTACCACAGCAATAGCTTTGTAGGTTGGTTCATCTTCCATTGGCTGGCCAATGGCAACACGGGCTATCTGGTTGAAGATTCCCGTTAGGAAATCTTTTCGCCCGTGTTCGGCATAATATTTCAGGAAGCTTTCTTTCCGTTCTTCCGGACTTGCTTTAGGTGTATACCAGTATTCATCTTTTCCCTTGGCTTGTATGGTTTGTAAAAGGGAGAGTATAAAAAGGATACTTACTGTGATTATGTGTTTCATGATTCTGTCTGATTATTTATTCATACTTTCCTTCCCAGTTGTAGGGGAAAGGGATTCTTTTGTAATATTCAAGTGTGTGTTGTGGGTGTTCGTATTGTGACGGTATCGGTCTTTTAGAAAATGTCTGGAAATAAAGAACGCAGCCGTCTCTCCACCAGATAGCTTCGTCCTCCTGTACTTTTAGTAGTTGTTTGACGTGATTAAATCGTTCGACATCGATTTTACCTTCCATAGAGTCCCAGAGTTTACGCATCCCGCGTACCTCATCTACTCCTTTATAATAGTATGCTATCAATTCGTCCCATAAGATTTTTCCGGACGGCATCTTGTAATCCCAGGGCAGGTGATGGAACCATAACAGATCTTTTTGCGGGCAGGTATTCAGGTTTTCAAGTATCTCTGCCAAAGGTTTGGCATATTGATTGACAACATTGCTGCCTTTGGAAGTACGATCTACGCCAATACCGGTTTCGTCCGCTTTATGATAATCTTTAGCATCCCAGTGAGGGTCTTTGTACCAAGGGCCGGGACCATAGTGAGTCGCAAAATTCATGATATGATTCAATCCCAGCGGATTGCGATAGTTTACTACCGTTTCGCGTGATTGCTGCATCATTTCTTTGATCGGATTCACAAAGCTTGTATTGTTATTGAACGTCATACGCAGCCATTCATCTGCCACTTCTTCTGACGAAAGTTCCGGATTCCACGCCATGCGCCCGAAAGCATACCAGTTGGACTGTCCGAACAGATGTCCGCACCAGTTGATATCCGTACCGATATTGGCAACTCCCGCAATGCCGGAGATGCCGTGTGAACGGTTGTAATCTTCCAATACATTGGCAACGGTTGTCCCTTTTCCTTTGGTGTATGTATCGGCATCCAGACACTCTTCGAATAACGGACCCAGATAGGCGAGGTTGGTAGCATACCCAAGGTACTCTTGCGTTATTTGGAATTCGAGCATCAGTGGTGTCTGAGGCATTGCTCCGAAGAGCGGATGGAAAGGTTCGCGTGGCTGGAAGTCAATCGGACCGTTTTTGGGTTGTACGAATACGTTCTTATTGAATTTTCCGTCCAATGGCTTGAACTCTTCATAGCCATTGCCCGCACGGTCTACGTTCCGGGAGTTTTCGTATACGAAGGCACGCCACATCACGATACCGCCATAGGGTTCCAGTGCTTCTGCCATCATGTTTGCTCCGTCGGCATGCGTGCGTTTATAGTCCTGAGGACCCGGTTGCCCTTCGGAATTGGCTTTTACGAGGAATCCTCCGAAATCAGGGATATACTTATAGATCTCTTTCACTTTATCTTTCCACCATTGGCGTACTTCCGGGTCCAGCGGATCGGCTGTATTCAAAGCTCGCAGTTCTTTCGGGGCACTGAAACGGGCTGTCAGATATACCCGGATGCCGTAAGGACGAAAAACATCTGCAAGGGCGGCTGCCTTTATCAGATATTCGGTGGTCAGGCTGCGTGCGTTGGCATTTACATTGTTCAGAACGGTGCCATTGATACCGATAGAAGCGTTGGCACGGGCATAATCGCGATAACGCGGATCGATGTATCCCGGTAAGCGCTGCCAGTCCCAAAGTGTGTAGCCTGCATAACCGTGTTCGATCGTTCCATTCAGGTTGTCCCAGTGGTTCAGCATACGCCTTTGCAGTTTGGGCATCTGCGTGATGTTTAACTCTTTGATATCCGATTGGGTCTGCAAAAGCCGGAGGAAATGAAAAACACCATACATTACGCCCATGTCCTTCCGGGCTGCAATAACGGTACAGGGCGTTCCGTTTACCTTCAGGGTTTTGATGAGGAATCCTTCATCGCCCAAGCCGGATATTTCGTTGGTTATCGCATGGATACCGGATAGTACTTTTGAGGAAGCCGGAGTACCTACCAGCAGTGTACCTTTGGAGATACCGTCTGTTTCCGGCAAATTAGTATCCAACAGGCCATCCAGTCCTTGTTGCAGTTCCTTTTTTGCTTCTGTCAGTGTGGCGGAGTTTACAGGGAAGTTCAGTTTAGCTAACGTTTTTGAATAACTGTTCAATAGTTGGCTGTTGTCTACTTTCTGATAACGGAGCCACAAGTCGTAGCCATTCTCTGCATGCAACATTGGCATACAGAGAATCAGGGCGGCTATATAGACGAGTTTTAGTTTCATATTCCGGGATGTTATTTGATGACACCGGCCCATCCGCCGTTGCGTACCATTTTGATGGTAAGCTGTGTCGCATTGTTTACTTTACTCTCCCTTTGCTTATAGTCCATGGCCTGGCGGTCGGCATTGATACCATCTTCAAACGAGGTGAGGGTGAATGATTGACCGGCAGGCAGGAAACTCAAGTCGAGATTGATTGTACGCCCTTCGTTGTTGGTAATACCACCAATGAACCATTTGTCACCTTTTCGTCTGGCTACCACTACGGCTTCACCTACTTTGGCATAAAGTACTTTTGTTTCGTCCCAGGTGACGGGAACGCTGGATATGAACTCTGTACACGGGCGTTCACGGTAGTAGTAAACCGGATTGTCTGCCAACATCTGCAAACCGCTTTCGAAGACTACGAACAATGCCATCTGGTAGGCACGTGTACCCGAACCCATGGCGTTGGCACGTGTGGAACGATTGTCTTCCGGTTGAGCGGAAAGCATTGAACCGGGCGTAAAGTCCATCGGGCCTACTGCATTGCGCATGAATGGCAGATAGATACTGTTGGCCGGGCGGCAGTTGCCTCCTTGTTCCATGCCCAATACCCCTTCGTATGAAAGTACATTTGGATATTTACGTTCCAGTCCGGCAGGTTTGAACGAGCCGTGAAAGTCAACGAATAATTTATGCTTGGCTGCTTCTTTGGCTACGCGTTCGTAGTAATTTACCATCCACTGGTCACTACGATCCATGAAGTCAATCTTTACTCCGGCTACTCCCCAGTCGGCAAATGTCTTGAAGAGGTCGAAGTTGTTCTCTACGGCCAGCCATGTCAGCCAAAGCACGATTTTCACATTGCGTTCTTTGCCGTATTGAATGAGTTCGGCTAAGTTGATGGTCGGGTTGGGAGTATACGGATCACGGGTACTTTTGGCCCATCCTTCATCCATAATGATATAAGGTATGCCGAATTTAGAGGCGAAGTCAATGTAATATTTGTAAGAGTCCATGTTATACCCCGAACGGAAATCTACTCCATACAGGCGGGCATCGTGCCACCATTCCCAACTTACCTGTCCGGGCTTGATCCAGCTGTAATCTTCGAGTACACAAGGAGTAGACAAGTTGTAAACCATTTCGTTCTCCAACAGTTGTTTGTCTTCTTTGGTAATCACCATGAATCTCCAGGGGAAACTACGTTTACCGGCTGTTTTGGCTATATAATCCGCTTCTTTCAGAATCTTGAGACTGCGGTCACCATCTTCTCCGAATTCCAATGGTACTTTTGGGAAAAGAGATTGCATTCCATTCCGTCCGGTGCTCTTCAGAAACATACAAGGATAGTCGTGCAGGTCTGCTTCAGAAATCAGAATCTTGTAAGGCTTGTCCGTTTCTAACAATATCGGCAGGTAGCTCATACGGTCGGTAGCTTTGTATTCTTCCGAATTTACGTGCGTATAAGGATATTCGTAGGAAGTTTTGAATCCGTTGGGTTGTGACAAATGGGCCTTATAGTTAGCCGGAAAGTTTAGTACGAAATCTTCTCCCATGACAATGTTGTCACCTTTCTTATCGGTGATGAAACGGTAGGCCACTCCATTATCGAATACGCGGAACTCTACAGCGTAGTTGCCGGCAAAGTTCATTCGTAGTGTGTTGCAATGGTTCTTTACAACAGCGTTCTTGAGTGGAATTTCACGTTTTACACTTTCGTCAATGACTCCTTTTTTGGTACTGCGGAGCTTGGGATTATTACCGAGTGTTTCATTCTCCAGTTGGAGGTTGAGATAACAGTCTTTCAATAAAAGATCATTCCCGTAAGATACGGAATAGTAGATTTTGTCTTTTACATCGACAGAGAGGTTCAGTTCTCCATTGGGCGATTTTACGTCTATCACCTTGGCAGAGAGGTGGCTGCCCCACGCAGTGGCGAAGGTTAGCAGCAGTGCAAAGAGTTTGTATACTTTCATGGCTATTGAGTTTTTGTTTTATTTTTCAAGGAAGGCATTTACGCACCACAGTACAGGTGCTTGTCCGTGCATATTGCCCGGAAGGGTTTTCCGGTTCAGGTAGAACTGGCGGTCGTTGGTTTTATTGGTACCTTCACATATGCCGTCGATGTCTCCGTTTTCATCAATGTGCCCAACCAGAGCAATCCATGCTTTGCGTACCAGTGGAGCGTAGGTTACTTCATCCAGCCAACCCTTCTTTACGCCTTTTACCATGGCATATACGAACATGGCCGAACCGGAGGTTTCCGTCCAGGTAGTTTTGTCGTCCACCAATTGTCCCCATAAGCCATCCTCCTTCTGATAATCGCGCAAGCTGTTCATCATCTTCCGATAAGATTCCAGTATTCTTTCCCGGTTCGGATTGTCTTCCGGAAGCATGCCTAAAAGTTCCGTCATTCCGGCAGCCATCCAGCCATTGCCACGTCCCCAGAAGAAGGGGACATCTTCAGCGTGGTAGAATAGACCATTCGGACGTTGTATCTTATCGAGGTACTTCACCATCTCGGCAGCAGCACGGTCTATGTATTTACGGTCTTTGGTAACGAAATAGGCTTGCGACTGAATGGCCGAAATCATAAACATATCGTCAATCCAGTAGCGGGTTTGCCAGGACAACCCCTGATCCAGCAAAGCCTGGTATGCTTCGCGATGTTTGGTGTTACGCGGCATTTTCCATTGTTCGTCTGCATACCACATTCCCATGTGGTAGTAAATTTCCTTACCGGTTTGTGCATATAGCTGGAGCGGGATAGTACCGAATACGGTATGATCTACATGATCCGGTAGGGGTTGTAGTCTGCGTTCCGGACCAAAGATCGGCAGGAAACGTTCTTCCAGTTGGCGGAGGAGTTTCTTGTTTTTGGTGATATGCGCGTAACGCAAAGCACCAAACCATGCACATGTTTCCGGATAGGTGATTTCATTAGGAGGTGCCGGATTACCGTTGAAATTGGGATGTGGGACGGCTACAAACCGTTGGCTTACTAACTCACCTACTTCTTCGGGCGAACAACCCTTGGGCCATTTCCTAAATTCTTTTTGTGCCATCAGTAGTGAAGGCAGACAGGCAACCATCAGCGCGAGCATTCCTGCCTTAACGAATTTTTTACGTGTTTCCATGTTCTATATTTGTTTTATTTCAGATTCATGTTTCCCAGATTTGCGTACATTTCCACCATTGCCGCCTGATTAAGCAGCCATTGCTGTTTTTCTTTCTTTTCTCCGCTCCAGTCACTGTTGATGAGTCCATTGTCATAGCGGGCACTTTCCCATGCCAGTTCCAGATTGTCGGCAAAGATTTGCAGATATTCCGGATTGTTATCTTGCAGATAGAGTTCTATATATCCTCTCATCATGATAGCCACGAACCATGTTCCCCGGTTGCGGAAGAACCTGATATCTGTACCGTCCTGTGTCTTGAATGGTACTGTGAAGTAGTTTATTCCTGCACGGGCCACGTTTTGTGCTTCTGTCAGAAATTGACGGTTGCCGGTTAGTTTGTATAGCAGACTGGCTGCTTGCAGCATTTGTCCCGTATTATATGCATATTTCTCTGTGCCGGTGCGTCCGTCTGTTTTGAGGTTGTCGAAGTAAATGTAATCCGAATCCTGTAAGTTTACTTTTGTCCATGTATATAGCTCCAGTCCTTTCTGATAATAGGCACTGTCTCGGGTGGTCTCAAAAAGTTGAAGTGCCAGTACGGATGCGGGTGCATTGGAGCAGGTATTCTTTGATTCCTTTTTTTGCTCACACCAATAGATACCTCCGTTTAGTACATCGTCATTACCACTCAAGAGGAATTTCCATATTTCTTCCGATTGTTTCAGGTATTTCTTATTTCCTGTCAGGCGGTAAGTTTCGAGGAAGTCAATGCCTAACCAGATATTATCATCATAGAAACGGTCGGAATGCCCGGCCTCACTGATGTAGGATTGAAAACAGGCAGGAGTACGGGTTGTGTCATAATAACATTCTAATCCGGGAATGATTTTCTCCTGTAGAAGTGCCTGATATTTGTTGTCTCTGGTTGTTTTGAGTAGTGCATTTACTCCTGAAAACAACCCGGAGGTAGGCCATAAATAGGCTACTTTGTCTTTGGTAACCGTATCTGTAGAAGCCAGGTAGGTTACTTTATCATTGGAACTTTTAGGATAATTCTCATTAAATAAATTGCCCCCTTCTGCCTGATAGTATTTGAAGATACTGTCGAGCAACATTTCAGAGCGGGCAATGGAAGTGTTGTTCTCCTGGGTTACGGACGTTTGGCATGCCAGCAAAGAGATTGCCAGAAAAAGTGCACTGATTGCTTTGGGTAAGAATGATTTCATACGTCTGCTATTCTATTGAAATTTACCTAAAGGGAAATTTGGTTTTTAGAAAAGAAGAGAGTCTGTGGCTCCCTCCTTTTTTTCCTGAACTAAATCCTACCTTCTTTTTACTTTAAAAAAACTATATTCGTTCTCAAAAATCACTTCACAAATATAGGCAGTTGTTTCTCAGTAAATATTCACAGTTTTGACAATAGTGTATAGGGGACAACTTTAGCAGAAATGGAGACAAAGGCGATATGGGGGTAACTGTATGCATTTATGCCATATTTGTATTCATATAGGCACATATGAGGGTTTTCCGTACAGGGAAGTACGGTGGACGATGGATTATCGTTAAAATGCAGATGAATACAGGTTTGTGCAGACAAATAGATAGATGAGAAAGAGTGTCCGTCTTTTCATCTGTGCTGATTCGCGATTATCTGCGTTTCGCCAGGTAACGAAACTCTGTGAAACTCCTGTGGAATTTCAAATTTAGTTCATACTATGACAGCGTTTTATTGAAACGCAAATGATCGCAGATTTTCGCAGATTAAATAGCTGCGCTATACTTGAGCGATGATATTCTTTGCGTGAATCTGCGAGTTTCTGCGTTTCAATAATAATATCATATAATTTAGAACGATTACTTATAGATAAGAATTGTAGTATATGCTATGTAGCAAAGTATCAGGATGCTTCCTTCTATCCGCGTAATAGTACGTTTGGCGAAAAAGAGCCCGAATAACCATAGCAGTACTCCTGAGCCTACCAATACCAGCAAATCGAAATTCGTAATGCCGCTTAGGCTGAGCGGAGTGATGGATGCACTACATCCAAGTACAAAGAAAATGTTGAACAGGTTGCTGCCGATAGCATTTCCGATAGCTATTTCCGGATTCTTTTTCAATGCGGCAACCACCGAAGTTGCTAATTCGGGTAGCGAAGTACCTCCTGCTACCAACGTCAGTCCGATGACTGATTCACTGACTCCCAAGCTGCGGGCAATATTACCGGCTCCTTCTACAAACCATTGTCCACCGAAAATGAGCCCCGCAAGTCCACCTATGATATAGAGCACCGAGCGCCATATGGGTAACTGGCGTATCTCCTCATCTGCTCCTTCACTCTTACCGTTGGATGCGATGGCAAAGGTATATCCTAAAAAAATAGCGAAGAAACACAGAAGCAGTAGCCCGTCGGTGATGCTGAGCACGTTTTGGGCAGCATGGTCCAATAGAACATCATTGGCGCATATCAGTAATACGATGGAAGAGAGAATACAGAGAGGGATCTCTTTCTTTAGTGTGTTCTGAGTGATGACGATAGGAGCAAACAATGCAGTGCAACCCACTATCATCAGTGTATTGAAAATATTGCTTCCCACTACATTTCCGATAGCAATATCTGCACTTCCTTTTAATGCGGAAGATACACTGACTGTCAGTTCCGGGGCTGAAGTGCCGAATGCAACGATTGTTAATCCGATGACAATGGATGGGATACGAAATCGTTTGGCAACAGATGCGGCTCCGTCCGTCAGGCCATTAGCGCCTATTAGAATGAGGAGAAGTCCTCCGATGAGAAGTAATATATCCATTTGGGTCCTGATTTTTGCTACAAAGATAACGGAATTAATTAAAACTGGAACCGTGTTGAGAATTATCGGACGTATCTTTTTGAGCAAATAATATATTCATTCCCACTGAAATATCAAAAACATTCCGTATGTTTGGCACGTTTATTTGTCTATAGCAAGGTTAATAAGTGTTTTTTGTATGAGGAAGAATCGTTTATTTTGTCTTTTCATCTCTTTGGTATTTACTATTGGAGCGTCTGCTCAGCTGGTCGAGAAAGTTCGTGAATTTCTTGGTGACGATACGTTGAAAACTCATTCTGTCATAAGGAGTGATTCTGATTCGGCGAACATTGCCGACATGAAAAGGGAACTTGAAACTGCCAGGCTGAACGAAGCCAATATGCGGATGGAGATGGAACAACTGAAATTGCAGGCATATGCTGCTGATTCTGTAAAATTGGTTCAGCAAAAGTTGCGTATAGACTCATTGCGTAAGTTCACTCAAGGTGTTCCCGTGGTTGTGGAAGGGGATACGCTTTTTTATATATATGCCAAACGGGGCGGACATACCCCCCAACAACGGGCGGTGATGAATGCCACTGCTATCACAGAGTTGGGCAAGCGATTCAATCTCAAGCCGGATTCCCTGTATTTGGAGAGTAGCGACATTGTGACCGATTTAATGTATGGCGATAAAGTATTGGCTTCATTTACTGATCAGGACGGGTTGTGGGAAGGTCGCACACGTGACCAGCTTGCTGCCGATAAACGACACATAGTGGTAGACAAGCTGAAGGATATGAAAAAAGAACACAGCTTGTGGCAGTTGGGTAAGAGGATTATATTTTTTGTGTTGGTATTGCTCGGGCAGTATCTGCTGTTTTGGGCTACTACTTGGCTATTTAAGAAACTAAAGATACGTATTCAACGATTGAAGGACACAAAGCTAAAGCCTATTTCGATTCAGGATTATGAATTACTGGATACTCAGAAACAGGTTAATCTGCTTATATTCCTGGCCAATATATTGCGTTATGCCTTCATGTTGCTTCAGTTAGTTCTTACGGTCCCCTTGCTATTTTCCATTTTCCCGCAGACCGAAAAGCTGGCCTATCAGATATTCTCATATATCTGGAATCCGGTGAAAAGTATATTTGGTGGGGTGATAGATTATATTCCGAACCTGTTCACTATTTTTGTAATATGCCTTGCTGTGAAATACTTGGTGCGGTTGGTTCATTACCTGGCTACAGAAGTACAGTCTGACAGATTGAAACTGAATGGCTTTTACCCGGATTGGGCGATGCCTACTTTCCATATTATACGTTTCCTGTTATACGCTTTCATGATTGCGATGATCTACCCCTATCTGCCGGGTTCCGATTCGGGAGTCTTTCAGGGAATTTCAGTCTTTGTCGGACTGATTGTTTCATTGGGGTCAAGTACGGTGATTGGGAATATTATTGCCGGGCTGGTTATTACCTATATGCGTCCGTTTAAGTTGGGAGATCGTATCAAGCTGAATGATACCACCGGGAATGTCATAGAGAAAACCCCGCTTGTGACACGTATTCGTACGCCAAAGAATGAGCTGGTCACTATTCCCAACTCCTTCATCATGTCTTCTCATACAGTGAATTATAGTGCATCGGCACGAACCTACGGATTGATTATTCATGCAGAAGTGAGCATCGGATATGATGTACCCTGGCGTAAAGTGCATTCGTTGCTCCTGAAAGCAGCACAAGCAACGCAGGGAGTCGCGGCGGATCCCGAACCGTTTGTACTTGAAACGGAATTGCAGGATTGGTATCCGGTGTATCAGATTAATGCGTATATAACAGAGGCGGACCAGTTAGCACAGATTTATTCCAATCTGTATCAGAGTATTCAGGATGTATTTGCTGAGGCGGATGTTGAGATTATGTCTCCGCATTATATGGCAGTACGCGATGGAAATGAGACGACTATTCCTAAAAGCGGATTGAAACCGGAGGAGACTAAAGAAGGGTAAAACCGAGATCATATCGTTTCTCATTCAGAAAGTTGGCAGCCTACTGTATATGGGCTTTATTAGGTAATGCTTGGAGCTATGTAAAGTAATATTGTCATTCATGCATATCCCGAAACGATAAAATGTGCTTCTGTAACCTCTTGATTATCAATGCCTGTTTGGCCTCTTTTTCTCCCCGGAGCCGAGCAGCCTCCTCCTCGGAGCCGAAGCACCTCTTCCCCGGAGCCGAGGAACGTCCTCCCCGGAGCCGAGCGGGGCGTGCAGCTCCGGAGAAACATCCTATGTAAAATAATAGAACTTTGTTTGGCAAGAACTTATTATTTATGCGAATCAGTAGTTATTTATAAAGAGTCAGTAAAATCCTGTATCGGATCTCTTATTCATTCTATACTTTACTGCATTTTATAAATACCTTCTGCTCGTTGGATAGAGTGGTTGCAAAAAGATAAACCTCCCCTCCATCCGACAACTTGGTTCGCTTCCGTATTTCTGCTACCGTAGCCGGGAAATTACGAACGGTGATATTGGCTTTCTTTAGCTCCCCGATGGTTTCTTTTATTTCTTTCTTATTGAAGGAACATTGTCCGGTTATCAGGAAAGATCTTCCCGGAAAGTTCTCTATCCACAGATCCGAAGTGTAGAGATGGCTGTTCGGATGCAACTTTTTTACTTTATACCGGGAGGCAATATTGCGAAATGCACCCGCTTTAAGGATGGAAGCATTCGGTTCATACAGATACTTACCAAGTTCTTTGGTATAGAGACATTCGGAAGTAAGTTCCCCTTCCCGGGTGAAAGTGAAGGTTTGTTTCTCTTTGGAGGTGAGATTGATGCAATGGATAGGAATCAACCGGGAGGGTTCGTTTCCTATTATCAGCAATAGCTCTTTGCACTCATTGTTTACGGAGATAACATGTACCTCCCTGACGTGCTTCATACTTTTTAGTGCAAGGGTAAGGTCCAGCATGGGCGATAACTTGATCATGATCTGTTTGCCTTTGCTCAACAATAACTCTTCCAGCTCTGCTACATCAGGTTCACAATCTGATATGGCGATTGTCTTCCCTCCATGTTCATTCCGGCGTGCCGGATCAATAAAAATACAATCCACCGGTTCCATCTTTTGTAAATGAGCTACTCCGTCTTCATTATATACCGTAATATGTTTCAGCCCGAGTAGGGGGAAGTTATGTTTTGCGATTTCACAGAGCTCTTCTTGCCGTTCCACATAGGACACTTTACGAAACCTGCTTGCCATAAAAGCACAGTCTATCCCGAAACCTCCGGTCAGGTCGGTTAATGTCTCTCCGTCTGCCAGCGTCGATTTGTATTGTGCTGTTATTTCAGAGGAGCATTGTTCCATCGATAGATGACGCGGATACCATAGCTCCTCAATAGATTGCCACGAAGGTATTTTATTGGCAGCAGCCTGTCTTCCGGCTATTTGTACAATAGCGGCAGGCATATCCACGTCCGGATATCTGGGAGCCTGTAATGCTAGTAGCCGGACGTCATCCCGACTATGGGCACGAATAAACTCGATAGTAGGTTGTGATAGTTGTTCCATAAATTACATGAGATCTTCTTCCTGATCTTTATAATGAACATCGAAGCGGCCGTTAGTGATCCGGCCTCCACTGAATGTTCCGCTGATGATATTTCGTTCCGTATCAAAACGGGTGATGGTAACTGTTCCGTTTTTTAATTTCTCTTCTCCAAAGCGTGCGTTAGTAAACTCCGATTCTTGTCCTTCCTGAGGAGATACTATGGTAAACCGGATGTATCTGTCTTGCTTTACCATGACAGATACGTCTACTTCTGCCTGCTTCTCATTGTATAAGAATTTGATTGACGGACTGTCTACGGAAGGGCCGAACCAATAACCGTAATCCCGGTATCTGCCTCCGACATATAACCAGCCGTCTATCAGGCAGCCAAACGTCTCTGCACCAATAGTAGTAGCAGGTGGCATCACTGTAATGTCTACTGTTTCATCTTCTCTGTCACAACCGATACAGCAAAGAACGGAAAGAAGAATGAGGATATATTTCTTCATCATATTGTATATATTTCAGGTTAAAAATTGAAAGAGACTCCTGCTGAAAGATTAAGTCGGCTTACCGATAACGGGTCGTTGCGGAATTTAACGGTAGTCGTTTCATTATGATAACGTGGGTATATTTTGTGAATATTGGAGGCTACGTATTGTATATCGGCTTCTATATTCCATTGCCGGGTTATTTTCAAGGTAGCGTTGAGCCCTGCATTAGTGGCAAAGGAAGTTGCAGTTACGCGTCTGCTTTTATCGAATACTTTACTGTAGTTCCTATATGACAATATACCTATACCTGCATCCAAGCGAATGAAAAAGCATTTTGTCCGAAGGCAATAGATCCCTGCCTGGGGAGCAAAATAGTGTGTGTATAGATGATCGCTTCCTTCTTCGTGGCTTCCCTGGGAAGAGAATCCTGAATACAGGAATCCTATTCCGACTATATCTGCCGGACGGTAATAATATTGCGCATCCCAGCTAACCCCTTCCGAAAGGCTACGCTCGTAACTTTTTGAACTGTTGGTTAGTCCGGCAGTTCCTTTCAGCATATTCCCGTATCCGGTATGGAAGGAGAATGTGTGCTGTTGCTTTGTGGTTTCTTGTGCCGGTAAGGCGATACACCACATTGTTAGAAAAACCAACAACAGGTTTTGTTTTCTTTTAAGCATAATAGATGGTATTATTCGATTCGTTTATATCTTTGTTTAGCTACTTCTCTGCTGCACAGGTTAAAGTGCCACCACTCACTGTTGAGTGCACGAAAACCTGCTTCTCTCATAATGAGTCGGAGTAGTTGCCGGTTTCTTACAGCTTCCTCGCTGATTTTTCTGCTTTTTACTAATTCAGCTTCGTGGGTGATATGAGCTTCGACACCCAAATGGTCTACTTCCGTTCCCATAGGAAGAGGAACTCCATTATTATCGAGAATGCTGATGTCTACTGCCAGTCCGTAGTTATGGAGTCCTCCACCGCGGGAAGGATTGGATACATAGATGCTTTTTGAAGTACCTTTCACTACATTCCACATCTTTTTCTGTACGGACATGGGACGGGCAGCATCGTAAACAATCAGGCTGTATCCGGGGTGTTTTTCTTTCAATAACTGTTGGGCACGAAGCAGTGATTTTAAAGCATCCGGATGCAGATAGGCGTCCTTTAAATCTTCGTAGAGTAGTTCTCCTGTAAAGTTTTCCGGGGTTGCATACAGTAACTTTACAGCAATACTACTGTCTGCGCTTTGGATATTTATAAGTCCGAGCGAGTCAAGATAAAGTGCTATACGGCTCTTCTCTATAACGGGCGATTGGGTTTCTTCTGTTGTAGCAATAGTTTCTACAGGAGAAATGACTGTTGTCTTTTCTCCCGTCGGTTTTCTTCCGGTATGACATGCTGTGAGTAGCAGACAGAATGCCAGGAGTCCCCATTTTCTGTATTTCATCGTTGGAGCGTCCATTCCATGAGTTCAATATCCATTTCTGTTTCTGCTTTCATGAGGTAATGATTCCGTTTCCGGCATACACTATTATATATTTCTTCCGCAGCTTTCCGATCTTTCTTCCATAAGAGTGCGAGTGCACATTGCAACCTCTGTTTGCCGGTTGAGGTTTCTCCGAACCGGCTGATATATTGTTGCAAGGAAGTACTGTATAATTCCTCTATTACTTCTGAACGACATTGTCCAATCAATTCCAGAAAAAGTAATTCACACTCGGCTTCCAATACGAAGATAGGAATAATCTCTTCCCGATGTGCAAGTATCTCTTGCAATAGTTTTTCAGCCTGTGCAAACTCTTTCTGATCTATAAGCCGGGATACACAAAATCCCTTAACACCGGTCAGCAACGGATTACTGTACTCTGTGTCTTCTCCTGTAAACCATTCGGCAGGCATATCCCTCAACCGGGTACCTTCCTGAAACAAAGCATTTACCTTAAGCTGAAGTATTAAGGCATGGCGGCTTTCCAACGACTTTTGCATCAGCCTGAGGTTATAGCCGTCATTGACAATACCACTTCTTTTCATTGGAATTCCGTTGAGTAGTGCGAATAGAATTCCGATAAGGGCGGTAAATAGAAGGAATAGTTTGAAGGGAGTAAAAATAGAAGGAATTGTAGTCAATAATAAGATTGCTACTATTGCCGAGAACAGATTCATTAATACACCTCCCAGATTGTAGAGAATGAACGGGAGTTGTTGCGGACTTACATCCGGTGGGAGAAGCAGACATTGGCCAGCCGTTCCGGGTATCTTAAAGTACTTTATCTTGAATCTTCCTTTTTCTTTGATTAATGTTAGTTTCCCGATACGGAAAGAGATAAATTTGTAACCGGTGGCTAATCCAAAAAGCAAATGTCCTGCTTCATGTAGGATAATTTGCAGGTAACCGGCAATAAAAAGACTTATGAGCGATATAAACATACTACTTAGTAGTGTCTCGATTTTCAGATGTTCGAGAAATGCAGTCAGTGAGGTCCCGGTAAACCAGCTGATTCCCAGTATTACACCGGCAGCACCCATACACATACCAATAATCAGGCTACCTGCGAACTTGAGGACTTTTTTCATAACAGTTTGTTTCTGATTAGTTTTTGTACCTGTTCTTATAAAAAAAAGACTATAAATCATCGATCTATAGTCTTCTTTTAAGTGGGCCATCTTGGGCTTGAACCAAGGACCTCCAGATTATGAGTCTGTTGCTCTAACCAACTGAGCTAAAAGCCCGTGTATCCTTTTATCTTGGATGCGGGGACAAAATTAGTATTTTCTCCCGAAATATGCAAACTTTTTAGAGCAAAATCAAAACAGTTTCTTATATTCTTTCAATGTTTCAGAATTTATAAGTACGCTTGGGGTTTTTCGGGAACCATCCTTTTCTAACCCGGTCTTCTTGTTCAAAGACCTCTTTGATAGTCCAGAACGAAGAAAAAGCAAAAACGCCTAACAGGGAAGAAACGAGAATATTGTCTACACTTAATGAAGCTAATACGCCGGCTATTCCCAATACCAGAAAAATCCACCAACATTTAGTACCCCAGTAATATTCGGCTTTTACCACGACCGGGTGAAAGAGTCCGATGATTAAAAAAGTACAGATACCAATTAGAAGTCCTGCCAGATGATATTCGTTCAAGAACTCCATTGGTTTACTTATCTATGCGAATAGGAATTTCTTTCTTGATACTTTGTTCCAGGGAGATCAAGGTCTCAGTAGCTACAACGCCTGGTATCTCCTGCATCTTATTATTCAACAAGTCCATCAGGTGTTCGTTGTCGCATGCATAGAGTTTAGTCAGCATGGTGTATGGACCGGTAGTGAAGTGGCACTCTACAATCTCCGGTATTTTTTGTAACTCGGCTACCACCGATTTGTACATAGAACCCTTTTCAAGCTTAATACCAACGTATGTACAAGTTCTGTATCCAAGTGATTTGGGGTTTACGTGATAACCCGATCCTACAATAACTCCCAGATCTATAAGGCGTTGCACACGCTGATGGATGGCTGCACGTGAGACACCACATTCTGCTGCTACATCTTTAAAAGGTATGCGGGCATTCTGAGAAATGATCTCAAGAATCTGCCTGTCAAGGTTGTCTATTTTTTCCATAATTAATGAGTATATTTTCCAATTGTTATCAAATAGTAAGCAAATATAGAGATTTATTTTAATTTCTCTCTATAAAACAGATAAAAAATAGGAAATAGCAAAAAAGAGGCGCAAATTTCTTTGCACCTCTTTTTATTTATAGGGATAATTTGCTTACTTTTCGATGCTAAGCAATTCAACTTCGAATACCAAAGTTGAGAACGGTTTGATCTGGCCCTGATCTCTTGAACCATAAGCCAAGTCTTGTGGGATGTAAAGTTCCCATTTAGAACCAACAGGCATCATAGTTAATGCTTCTGTCCAACCTTTGATAACCTGGTTAGCACGGAAAGTAGTTGGCTCGTTACGTTTGTATGAACTATCAAATTCAGTACCGTCAATCAAAGTACCTTTATAGTTTACTTTCACTTTGCAAGTATCAGCAGGAATTTCACCCTTACCTTCAGTGATTACTTTATACTGCAATCCGCTCGGAGTTGTTTTTACACCTTCTTTAGTCTTATTTTCAGCAAGGAATTTTTCACCGGCAGCTTTGTTGTCAGCGTATTTTTCTTCCATAGCTTTTGCTTTGATAGCTTCCATAGCTGTCTGAGTATATGACTGAGCTTTTTCCATAGTCATCAAGCCACCTTTTTCCAGTGTACCTGCGATGAAACCTGCAAGGAAGTTTTCTTTGCTGATAGTTTTTACTGAATCTTCACCAAACAGTTCGTGGTTAATACCCTTCATCATCTGGTTACTGATCTGCTGACCAATCTGAAGACCTGCCATGTAAGCGGCTTCTTTCTTTCCGGTTTTGTTGGCACCTTCGGTTACACCTTTGATGAACTCAGCCATGTAAGCTGTGTCAACATCCATACGTCCTACTAGATAGCCTTTCAGACCTTGAGTCTGAGCCATACCGATTGAATAAGACAGTGAATCGAGTTCTGTTTTCAGATTTGCTTTAGGAGCCTGGGCTGTACATGATGCAAGACCAGTTACGGCAGCGATTGCTGCCAGGATTGTAATCTTTTTCATTTTGCTTTTAAAAAATTATTTGTTTAAAACTTCAAGTAATTCTACTTCGAATACCAGTGTGCTGTGCGGTGGAATCATCTCTCCGGCACCTTGTGCGCCGTAAGCCAGATCTGACGGAATATACAGTTTCCATTTAGAACCTTCCGGCATCAGCTGCAATGCTTCTACCCATCCCGGGATCACTTGGTTTACACCGAATACAGCAGGCTGTCCGCGCTTGATAGAGCTGTCAAATAGTGTTCCGTCAAGAAGTGTACCTTCATAGTGACATTTCACTTGATCGGTGGCTTTGGCCAGTTTGCCTTTTCCTTCGGTGATTATTTCGTACTGCAGTCCGCTTGGAAGGGTTACAACACCCGCTTTTTTCTTGTTTTCTTCCAGGAATGCTTTTCCTTGTTCAATGCTGGCAGCACTCATCTTCTGTTCCAGTTCTTCGAAATATTTATTTACTATTTCGCGGGCTTCTTGGTGGCTGATAGCTGTCTGATTACCTTCCAGTACATCTTTAATTGCCTGAGCAAAGTCTTCTACCGAGATGCCTTTGGCACCCATACCTAACAAGTTCTGGCCGATTCCAAGGCCGATTGCATAACTAAATTTATCCATATATATTTTTGTTGGAGATTGGAGGAAGAAACTTGAATCTTTCACTCTCAATCAATTGCAAATTAACAATTGGCAAAAATACATGTTTTATTTGAATGATCGGGCTTTTTGGATTTAAAATTTCTTATCACTGTATAAGTTATCTGTTTTTATTCGCTTTATTATTCAATTATTCTGTTTACTTTTGCTATATATCTGAATCAATGTAAAAAAGGAAGCATGAAGAATTTAGTCATTTTGTCAGGTGCGGGGATGAGCGCGGAGAGTGGGATCAGTACATTTCGTGATGCTGGTGGGTTATGGGATAAGTATCCGGTGGAGCAGGTAGCAACTCCGGAGGGGTATGCACGTGATCCGGAACTGGTGATTCATTTTTATAATGAGCGGCGTAAACAACTGTTGGATGTGAAGCCTAATCGCGGGCATGAATTGTTGGCAGAGTTGGAGAAACACTTTAATGTGACTGTAATTACCCAAAATGTTGATAACCTGCACGAACGGGCAGGGAGTACACATGTGATTCATCTACACGGTGAATTGACAAAAGTATGTTCCAGCCGTGATCCGAATAATCCTCATTATATAAAGGAATTGAAACCGGAGGAATATGAAGTACGTATGGGGGATTGTGCCCGAGACGGTTCTCAGCTGCGTCCTTTCATAGTCTGGTTTGGTGAGGCTGTACCAATGATAGAGGCAGCCATTGATATTGTGGAGAAGGCGGATGTATTTGTTATTATCGGAACTTCCATGAATGTCTATCCGGCTGCCGGGTTGTTGAATTATGTGCCACGTACAGCAGAGGTTTATCTGATCGATCCTAAACCGGTGGATACTCATACTTCCCGTTCCATACATATTATTCAAAAAGGAGCTTCGGAAGGCGTTGTCGAACTTAAACATCTTCTTGGCCTATGATTGCAAATATTCGTCAGATAAGTCAGCAATTGCTGAATCCGTGTTTTAATTCTCCCAAAGAGGTTGTGTCATGGATGGGAGCTATCCAGGGACAGGATTATGCTATGGCTAAGTGGGCTGTAGGTATCCGCTTAAAATCACCCACTCTTAGAGCTGTGGAGGACGCCCTTGCACGGGGAGAGATAATACGTACACATGTGATGCGCCCTACTTGGCATTTAGTGGCAGCAGAAGATATACGCTGGATGCTGAAACTGTCTGCACAGCGTATAAAGTCGGCCAATGACTCCTTCGCGAAGGGACATGGAGTAGATATTTCAGAAGCACTTTTTTCTCGTTGTAACCGCTTAATAGAAAAACTGCTGGAAGGAAATAAAAGTCTGACTAAGCAAGAGATAGAAGCCGGACTGGCAAATGAAGGGATGACTGTTGATAATCGATTGATGACACGGTTTATGGCACGTGCTGAGGTGGAAGGTATTGTTTGCAGCGGTGTTGATAAAGGGAAGAAAGCAACGTATGCTTTGCTTGAAGAACGTGTTCCTCCGGTAAAAGAACTGACAAAGGATGAAGCTTTGGCTACATTGGCATTGCGTTATTTTCGTAGTCATTCTCCGGCAAGTCTGACAGATTTTGTATGGTGGTCGGGCTTATCAGTTACCGAAGCAAGAACTGCTATGGGGCTGATTGATTCACAATTGGTGAAGGAACGTTTTGACTCTTATGAATTGTTCGTGCACGAATCTTATCAGGGAGAGATTAACTCTGCTGATATACTTCACTTTCTGCCATCTTATGATGAATATCTTATTAGTTATAAAGAACGTAAAGCTGTGCTTGCCGAGGAATATCATCCTAAAGCGTTCAATACGTACGGGATATTTTATCCGGTGATCTTGTATAATGGTAAGGTAGTGGGTAACTGGAAAAAAACTGTTGGCAAAAACAAGAAGATTGAAATAGTAACTTCTTTTTTCGAAGGTTGTCCCCGTATTCATAAAGAAATGATAGAACAGGCAGAAAGCAGATTACGGGTATTTTATTCAGAGTCCGACTGAACTGATAAGGAAAACGCTTCCTTCCTCCGGGTAGCTTTTTATTTTTTGGAGATAGCCCGTATGATAAACCAGGCGTGATGTGCTACGGTGCTCATCACTCCATAATGCTGGCACATAATACGAAAACGCTCTTTGAGAGATGCTTTCTGATTCCGGGTAGTCATTCCTTCGTCCAGATAATCAATGACGGTGAGATGGGTATTGTGTAGGGTACGTGCCTTTTTCATAATCCGGATACACCAGTCAAAATCGGCAGAAAAACGATAATTCAGATCATATGGTTCTATAAGGGTATGTTTGGCAAAAAAAGCCTGATGGCATACCAGCATTCCTTGTTTGAAGCTTTTCCAGGTTAATACGTTAGGAGCCGAAAGGCGGCGCATACGTAAAAAATGTCCGTTTTTATCTACAATTGCCGTCTCACCGTACAGTACATCGGGAAGTTCGTTTCCACTGATCGAGTGTACCATTTGTTGCAGTGTATCATCTTCATGAAAACTGTCGCCGGCATTGAGAAAGCAGAGATAATCACCTGTCGCCAATGATATTCCCTTATTCATAGCATCATACAAACCTTTATCCGGTTCACTGACCACTTTATGAATCCGTTCGCGGTATTTGTTTATAATCGTCTGCGTGTTATCTTTTGAGGCTCCATCCACAATAATGTACTCTACATGTCGGTAGGTTTGTGAAATGACGCTTTGTATCGTGTCTTCCAACACCTGTCCGGCATTGTAAGTTACGGTGATAATTGAGAATTTAGGGGTAGGATGGTTATGCATGCTTTCCCGTGATTTTGTTATAAACTTCGATGTATTTCTTGGCAATGATACTTTCCGAATAGTTAGCTATGGCCTTTCGTGAGGCCTGTTCCGCCAATATAGGGTTTTCCGATTCTGTCAATGCCCAGTAAATTCCGTTGGCAAAGTCCTCAGACGATTTGTATTGTGCCACATAGCCATTATGCAGGTGGTCTATCATCTCCGGAATACCTCCGACATTGAATCCTACACAAGGTACTCCGCATGCCATTGCTTCCATGATAGTATTGGGAAGATTCTCTTCCAGTGAGGGAGTTACAAACAGATTGACAGCATTGTATATATTCACTAATTCATGCTCATTGCTGACGTAATCGAGTGCGTAGACCGGGAAAGGTAACAAATTAGTCAGTTGTTGTGATTGGTTGCCAAATACCACAACTCCGAGTGAGGATTTCAACTCAGGATGTTTCTCTGCCAATAGCTTACATGATTCTATCAGATAGTCGATTCCTTTACGTTTGTCTGTGATTTTGACAGAGCCGAACAGTAACAATTTTCCTTCCTGGGGTAACCGGAAATGTGTACGGGCCTCCTGTTTATTACGGGGTCTGAACAGATTGGTATTGATAGGATTCGGAATGCTTGTTACGGTGTGTCCGGTGAGCAATGCACTGCTTTTGGCTTTCTCTTCAAGCCAATGGCTACAGGTTACAAATGTGATAGGAGCAGCTTTATAAAGTTCTTTTTTCTTTCTGAATATGCGGGCGGACAAGTCTTTTTTATTGCCTCCGCCATAAAGGAAGGGACAATGGTGACATTCATGCTGGTAATTGGTACATTCGCGTGCATGGTGACAAATACCGGTAGAAGGCCACATATCATGCATAGTCCATACAATAGGTTTCCCCGATTCCAGTATTTTGCTGAGATTTTTGAGTGAGAGCATTCCCTGATTGATCCAATGCAGGTGGATAATGTCTGCTTGCCGGAATTCCGGGAGGGAGGTAACATCTGTACCTGTATTGGCTATGTCCACTGCAAAAAGATTGTTTTTCTTGAAATGGTTTGCTTTCCAAATGACAATGCGTTCCCAAACGAATTTCCATAAAGTCAGCCAGCTACGGTCGAGTCCGACAACACTTATCTGGTCGGTTTGTTTGTCACGTACCAGCATTTTGGCTTTGATTCCATTGTTTTTCAGTGCTTCCATCAGACGGCTGGCAGCTACGGCCGCACCACCTATTCGTTCGGATGTATTTATGATCAGTACTCTCATGCGCCAGAATGTTTTGGCAAAAATAGCGGTTTTCTGTGAGAATCCGTACAAAGTCATGGATTATTTGTACTTTTGCAGCACTATATATAAATAGGTTTAACATATGAAAAAGGTTCTGTTTTTGGGCTTGGGATATATTGGTCTTCCTACGGCGGCAGTTGCTGCAACTCATGGTTATCAGGTGATTGGAGTAGATGTGAATCCAGTGGTAGTGGACACTATCAATCAAGGGAAAATACATATTGTAGAGCCGGATTTGGATAAGATAGTAAAGGAAGCTGTTCAAAAAGGAAATCTTCGGGCTGTGTCGAAACCCGAAACAGCGGATGCTTTCTTTGTAGTGGTACCTACTCCGTTCAAACAGAACCATAGGGCAGACATTATGTATGTGGAATCTGCTACACGTTCGGTAATTCCTTACCTGAAGGCGGGAGATTTATTTGTTATTGAATCTACATCTCCTGTTTTTACCACCGAGCGGATGTCAGAAATTATATATAAAGAACGACCGGAGCTGAAAGGTAAATTGTACATTGCATACTGTCCGGAACGTGTATTACCGGGAAATACACTTTATGAACTGGTTCATAATGACCGTGTGATTGGTGGTATCAATCCGGAATCTACGGAGAAAGCGATTGAGTTTTATTCTGCTTTTGTAAAAGGTACTTTGCACCGTACCAATGCCCGTACGGCTGAAATGTGTAAACTTACTGAAAATTCGTCACGTGATTCTCAAATTGCTTTTGCCAATGAACTTTCGATGATTTGTGATAAGGCAGGAGTAAATGTATGGGAGTTGATAGAGTTGGCCAATAAACATCCGCGTGTTAACATTCTCCAACCGGGATGTGGTGTAGGAGGGCATTGTATTGCTGTAGACCCTTGGTTTATTGTCTCTGATTATCCGGAACAGGCACAGCTTATCAAGCGTGCCCGTGAGACGAACGATTATAAAGCCGACTGGTGTGCTAACAAAGTGATGGAAACTTGCCAGCGGTTTGTAGAGAAGAATGACCGGGAGCCGGTTGTTGCCTGTATGGGATTGGCCTTCAAACCCAATATTGATGATTTGCGGGAGTCTCCTGCCAAATATATTGCTTCCCGTATTATTTCAGAGTCAAGAGCGGATGTACTGATTGTGGAACCGAATATATGTTCACATCCCAGTTTTCATTTGACGGATTATAAAGAGGCTTATGCGAAGGCAGATATCGTAGTCTGGCTGGTCCGTCATACCCCTTTTGTAGAGATGGTGCGTGAGGAAGGCAAACTGGAACTGGATTTTTGCGGAGTGAGAAAGTAATGAAGAAGATATTACTGGTATTCGGAACACGACCGGAAGCCATCAAGATGGCTCCTTTGGTAAAAGCTTTGCAACGAGATACAGAACACTTTGAAACGAAGGTTTGTGTCACGGCACAGCATCGTCAGATGCTGGATCAGGTATTGGAAGTATTTGGTATCGTACCTGAGTATGATCTGAATATCATGGCCCCCGGGCAGGATTTATATGATATAACCTCCAAGGTATTGTTAGGTTTACGTGATGTATTCAAAGAGTTTGCTCCCGATGTGGTACTTGTACACGGTGATACAACCACCTCAATGGCTGCCGGCCTGGCTGCTTTTTATCAGCAGATCAAGGTAGGGCATGTAGAAGCCGGTTTACGTACTTATGATATGCTTTCTCCCTGGCCCGAAGAGATGAATCGTCAGGTAACCGATCGTCTCTGTCATTACTATTTTGCTCCTACCCATCAGTCTGAAGAGAACCTGCTTCGTGAGAATATTGATGGTAATCGTATTTTTGTAACGGGAAATACCGTGATTGATGCCCTGTTGATGGCGGTGGATATTATATCTGCCAGTCCGGAGAAACAGCAGGAGCTACATGAGATTCTGAAAGCCAAAGGTTATATCTTGACAGACCGTGAATATATTCTTGTCACCGGACATCGCCGTGAAAACTTTGGCGAAGGCTTTTTGCATATTTGCAAAGCCATTAAAGAGATAGCAGCAGAACATCCTGATATAGATATTGTCTATCCGGTGCATTTGAATCCGAATGTGCAGAAGCCTGTTTACGAGTTGCTTTCGGGTTTGAGTAATGTCTATCTGATTGATCCGTTGGATTATCTGCCATTTATTTATGCCATGCAGCACAGTCTTTTGTTGCTGACGGATAGTGGCGGTGTGCAGGAAGAGGCTCCGTCATTAGGGAAACCTGTTCTTGTGATGCGCGATACAACGGAACGTCCGGAAGCTGTAGCTGCCGGGACGGTAAAGCTTGTTGGTACAGATTACAATGCGATTGTCAGCAATGTAAACACATTATTGCGTGATAAAGCACTTTATCAGAAGATGTCAGAGACACACAATCCTTATGGAGACGGACATGCCTGTGAACGTATCATAGCAGCTTTGCGATAGAGTATACATCTCGGAAGTCTACCTCATGAATGCTTTGAAAGCGTCCAGATATCGTTGACTGACTGTATCGATATTGATCTCTTCAAGAATAATTCTTTGCGACTCTTTTCGCATCTTCTCACAAAGTTCGGGAGATGAGAAAAGAGTTGTAATTTTTTCGGCCAGGCTGTTGGCATCCCCTGCTTTAAAGAAAAAACCGTTCTTCCCATCGGTTACCAGATCCCGTTCGGTACTGTCACATACAGAGCAGATGACCGGCATACCATAAGTCATAGCATCGTTGATAGAAAGCCCTCCCATACCAGCAAGTACATATACAGCAGATTCATTCATATAAGCTCCCAGCACTTCTGGTTTATAAACACTACCTGCAAAACGGATGTAGCTGCTCAGGTTCAGTTGCTCTGCCTGTTGCTTTAGGTTCTCCAGCTCCGGTCCGTCACCCACTATCACCAATTCTGTGTCCGGGAACTGTGCTATTACTTTGGGTAAAGCTTCTATCAGCAGGTCCACCCGTTTCCATTTCACCAGCCGTCCGATGTGGAGAATACGTCTTGGATTGGGAGGAAGGATAGAAGGGGCTGTCTGTACGTTTTCCTTTTCACGAAGCAACGCTTCTGTGTCGGTAGAATTATAAGTAACATGTATTTTTTCTTTTTCTACTCCATAGGAAGGGAGGATGTCGTATGCAGCCGTTGAATAATTAAGCGTTCCCGCCACTTTTGAATAACAATATTTGCGGATATGTGCTGTAAGCCATTGTTTGATGTAAAATGACATTCCGGTACTCTGCAACCGCATGTTTTCGTCATACATAGGCTGAGCCTTGAAAAACGCTCTTATCTTTCCATAGGGTGGAGTCTGGAATGGTATCTCACGGATGACGATTTTTGTTCCACAGCTCTTTACCGCTTTTCTTAGTTCCGGCTGAAAGAACAGTTGCAGGAAGTAAGGCCATCCCATTACAAGAATATCCGGTTGTTCCTTCCGGATAATTTCCGGCAGTTGGGGATAAGCTGTTTTCCCGTAAAACATCTTTTTTTCCGGGCTGGTGAGATGCTTATAAGAGCCACTTTCTACCATTTTTACTCCTTTGCCGATGTTGGCATTTCCTTTTTGTGGAGTAACAACTATGATATCAACACCTTTCGCCTGTAGCTTATTGAGCATGGCATTCAGATAATGGGGCATTCCGCCAAAGGTATAGAGTACTTTCATAAATGTAAATAATTAGCTTTTCTTTGACAACTTTGTTTTCGGAACCGGTTCACTTTGGAACTCTGTTTCAACAACCGGCAGGAGATAGCCAGGTAGGACAGTGCATCTTTGGGTTTTCCTTGTACGAGCATTTGCAATGCTTTTTGGATGCCTGCCAATATGCCGTATCCGAAGGCTTGTACAGACGAGTAGTTGATGTTGGCATATTCAGTAAGCAGGTATATTTGTTCCGAACGCATCCATACTTCGTGGCTGACTTTCCGGTTTTCCCGGTCATGACAACCGAATACTATGGGAGAGTATCCTACGAGATATCCGTGGTGTTTGAGGCGGTTGACGTAATCTTTGTCTTCTCCGTAGTGATAAAAAAGAGGTGAGAATCCTCCCACTGTATGGAGTACGGTAACGGGGATCATCCAAAAAGCGGCGTTGATGAAACTTGTTTGCACTATGGGAACTTCCTTGTTCAGATCACTCAGTTGCCGGATACCGGTGTAAGTACTGAATCCTTGTTCGGGCTTATCTCCGTTACCGGTCAGATGTACCGGAGAGAGGATACCATAAGCCGGATATTCCTGGCAAAGGTCTGCAAGTGTACCAATGGTTTGTGGGTCTATCCATGCATCCTGATTGAGTAGAAATACAGCATCATATCCTTCGCTGATGGCTATTTTCATTCCAATATTGTTGGCACGCCCAAAGCCGAGGTTCTCTTTGTTTTTGATGAGGCGTACTTCGGGATAACGCTGTTCAATGAGTTGGGTAGTAGAATCAGACGAGCAGTTATCTATCACTACTGTGTCAACCGGATGTACCGATTCACGCAGGCTGCCAAGACAGCGATCTATCCAGCGCTCAAAGTTGTAACTCACAATGATAACAAGTATTCTCATGGCTTTTTCTTTAATAGTTCACACGCAGAGTTAATCATGAAACGCTCTGTCATTAAAGCATTTATTCTTGTATGCATAGAAGCAGGGATAGAAGAATGCTCTCAGGTGATTGATCTTTTTTCTCGCTGCAATTTTGTCTTTATGTATCGTGCAGAACAGGCATAGTTTCAGGAAAGAAAAGAAACTCTTCCCCAACATAGCGTCCACAATGCGGTGTGCAGTATTTAGTTCTTTCTGCCCATTGCTCTCTCTATAGATATGGCGGTAGAATTTCTGCCAACTCTCTTTTTTTCTTAATGCCCGGTACGATTGATAACCTTTCAGATAGGGAAGGTAAGGTTTCGCTTTTTTATAGTTTTTCTGGTAAAAAAGGCTCATGGCTGATTCCTGATGTACCCGGTGGTTGGTCAGTATCTTATTACACCGGGCTACTCCTCCATAGAGTTGGGCATTGATAGCCAGCCACCAGTCATAGAGCACATTGTCGTCCCAGAAAGGAATCTGCTCTATCATACTGCGACGTAGCAGCATGCTATGTCCCGGTACGCAGTTGGAGAACAGCAGTCGTTCCAGGCTTTCGTTATTGTTGAGGCGGCGCTCTATATCATCTATAGAGTGATCTTGTGGTGTAGCGGAAAAAGAAAAACACATAGCTTTGTCTCCGATACAAGCCATCATCTCTTTAAGTTTGTCGGGATGCCAGACATCGTCCTGATCGGAGATAGAGATGAAATCACCTGTTGCGCTACAGAGTGCAGTATGGAAATTAGCATTGAATCCCAGGTTCTTCTCATTGATATGCAATCGGATAAAAGGATAGCGGGCTTGATACTCCTTTATGATTTTTGTTGTCCGGTCTGTGCTCTGGTCATCCTGAATCAGCAACTCGTGGATAGGATAGGACTGTTGTACAATAGAGTCCAGTTGTTCGCGCAGGAATTTCTCTCCGTTATAAGTACACATTACAACGGATACAAGAGAGAAAGAGGGACTGGTAGGAGAGGCTGTCATGTTCTTTTCTTTTTGTTTAAAATCCGGTTGATGGAGTATAAATCTTTTCCCGTACACCGGGAGAAGAAACTGAGTAGCAGAGAGGTGTACAATTTCCTTTGCAAAGGGTAAAGGCGAAAAGCGATGAAGAATTCTCTGCACATCAACAGGTAATTACCTGCATAGATAGCACCTACCATTCTTCGCTTGTGCCATGATGAAACGAAACGGCGTACACCTTTGCGGTGTGATGCCTCTTTAAACAGTCTGTCGAACGCTTCGTCCAACGGATTATTCATGAGTACTGGACGGATGTTTTTGCCTTCGTATATCAGATAGTAGATTGAAGTCGGTAGTTTGGAATAGGCAATGTCACAAACGGCATGGAGTCTGGCAAGCGTGATAACATCTTCGCCCGATGGAATGCCCACAGGGAATCCGCCTATTTTTTGTATTTCTCTTTTACGGACTGCATATGAACTCATATGGATAGGGAAGTCGGTTCCCGAAGCCATTTCGTAATAGTTGTCTATGATTCCTTCTTCTCCGCTGAAGGTGAATGGTACGGGTAGAATCGGAGTGGCGGGAGAGGTGTTTTCCCGGGTATAATAATAGGAAGTGCCGAATACACCGCATTCCGGAAATTTTCTTATCAGTCCTGCTATTACTTCCAGATGATTTTCTTTCCATTCGTCATCGGCATCCAGAAATGCAATATACTCAAAACGTGCTTCTTCAATCCCCCGGTTTCTTGCAGCAGATACACCTCCGTTCTTTTGGTGGATGAGGCGGATGAGTGGATTGTTTATTCGTTCGATGACAGAAACACTCCCGTCGGTAGAACCATCGTTGACAATAACTATCTCAAACTGCTGAAACGTTTGGGAGAGAACCGAATAGACTGCTCTTTCTATGTATCGTTCTTTATTATATAAAGGTATAACTACGCTTATCATCTTTCCTTCTCCCTACTTCTTCCTTTTCAAAAACTGTATGCTTTCTTTGAAAACAACAGAATTGCTTCCCCACATCAGCAAGGTATACAGTATAGCGGCTACCACTACCTTAGCGGTGAACAGCAGATATATGTTGCCGATACTGCGCGTTGCATAATAGGTGACAACCATTGTGATTCCTGCCAGGGCGGCAAAGGGGATAACGTCTTTCAGTGCATTCCAGAGACTGAGGCGGATTTGTTGCCATACAAAATAGTGCCATACCAGCATCCAGACAATATTGACAGTCACAAAGGCAACGATCATGGTATGTATACCGTAAGGATAAGCCAGTAAAATGACTATAATCTGAAGAATCCCCAAGGCAATTGTATTCCACATATAAATGTCGGACTTTCCTTTACTGATGATAAGATTGGAGTAGAGAGACAATATCGGCAGGAAGGCTCCCCAGATACACAATAATTGCAGGATAGGCACACTGTCCAGCCATTTATCAGTTACCGAAATGACAATAAGTTCATGAGCGATAAGTGCCAGTCCGAACATAGCCGGGAAAGAGATAAAGGCAGTGAAACGCAACATTTTCCGAAATACATTTCGTTGGCGTCCCGCGTCATTGGCTACCTCAGTAAGTACAGGCTGTGCTACGCCGCTAACCATACCTGTGATGAGCGAGTGCCCCATTGTGTTCCATTTGTTGGCTTGCGTGTAATAGCCCACTTCTGCTTCTGAGAAGAATTTACCTAACAGAACTGAGAATATATTATTATTGATTTGCGTGAAGATATTCGTAACCAGTATCTTGCTGCTGAATCCGAACATACTTTTCAATGGTCTGAAATCTATATTGAGTGTGGGACGCCAGGGAGAAAAGTGCCAGAAGCAGATGGTTACCACCAGAATATAAACCACACTTTGTGTAGCTATTCCCCAGTATGTCATTCCATTGAACGCCATAATTACGCCTATAATCCCGGAGAGGGTTAAAGCTATAATTTGTGACATTGCCTTTTGCTTTACCATCAGATTCTTGAATAAGACGGCATTGTGTGCGGTAGCAGAACTCGAGATCAGAAATCCGATGAACAGATAGCGTGCCAGTGGAACAAGTTCCGGCTTGTCGTAGAAATCGGCAATCAGCGGAGCACTTAAGAAAAGTAAAATGTACATGGTTATCCCTGTCAGGGTACTAAACCAAAATACTGCGTTGTAATCCTTATGGGTTACTTCCCGTTTGTTGGTCAGCGCATTGGTGAAACCACTTTCCTGCAAGGTACCGGCTACGGCTATAAAAATGGTAAGCATTCCTACCATACCATAGTCATCGGCATTGAGCAACCGGGCCAGAAATATCCCAAAGAACAGATTCAACAATTGCTGTATGCCATTGCTGAATCCGCCCCAGAATAATCCTTTAGCTGTCTTTTCTTTAAGTGATTCGCTCATGAATTATTTGGAATTATGAGAGCTATTTCACCTCACTGCCCGGCTTCACTTCGCGGCCCGGCATTACTACAGCCAGACTACCGTCATTATTTTCGGCAGAGAGAATCATACCTTCGCTAACGATACCTTTCAGCTTGCGTGGAGCAAGGTTGGCAATGAAGCAAACTTGTTTGCCAACAAGCTCTTCCGGTTTGTAGTGCTGGGCAATGCCACTGACAATGGTACGTGTTTCCAGTCCGTCGTCTATTTTGAATTGCAGTAACTTGTCTGCCTTGGGCACCTTCTGGCATTCAAGAACAGTACCTACGCGAATATCCAGTTTCATAAAATCGTCGAACTCGATGTTTTCGCGGATTGGTTTGGCTTTATAGTTGGCTTCTTCGTTGGCTTTCTTGGTGTCGAGCAGTCTCTGTACCTGAGCTTCAATCACGCTGTCTTCAATCTTCTCAAACAACAATTCCGGTTTGTTGAGCTGGTGTCCGGCGGCGAGGAGGTCGTCACGTCCCAGTTCTGACCAGTCGAAACTGTTCATGTTCAGCATCTGGCGAAGGCGTTCGGAACTGAAAGGCAGGAACGGTTCAAAAGCAATAGCCAGGTTGGCTACCAGTTGCAGAGATATATTGAGTATCGTTGCTACACGTTCCATGTCTGTTTTAGCCAGCTTCCACGGTTCGGTGTCTGCCAGATATTTGTTTCCGATACGTGCCAGGTTCATAGCCTCTTTCTGCGCATCACGGAATTTGAATACGTTGAGCAGCTTTTCTACTTCGGCCTTTACGTCGGCGAATTCTTTCAGCGTCTCTTTATCGTAATCGGTCAAATTGCCCTGTGCGGGAACGCATCCATCAAAGTATTTCTGAGTGAGCACCATTGCGCGGTTTACGAAATTACCATAAACAGCTACCAACTCATTGTTATTGCGTGCCTGAAAATCTTTCCAGGTGAAGTCATTATCTTTGGTTTCCGGTGCATTGGCGGTCAGCACATAGCGCAGTACGTCTTGCTTGCCCGGGAAGTCTTCCAGATATTCGTGCAACCATACTGCCCAGTTGCGTGAAGTTGAAATTTTATCACCTTCCAGGTTCAGGAACTCATTGCTCGGTACATTATCCGGTAGGATATAGCTACCTTCGGCTTTCAGCATGGCCGGGAATACGATACAATGGAATACGATATTATCTTTTCCGATAAAGTGGATCAGGCGTGTTTCCGGATCTTTCCACCAGGTTTCCCAAGAGTCCGGAAGCAGCTCTTTTGTATTGGAAATATAGCCGATGGGGGCATCGAACCACACGTAGAGCACCTTTCCTTCGGCTCCTTCTACCGGAACGGGAATTCCCCAGTCCAGGTCACGGCTCACTGCACGAGGCTGCAAGCCCATGTCGAGCCAGCTTTTACATTGGCCGTATACATTGGGGCGCCATTCTTTGTGATCTTCCAAAATCCATTGACGCAGCCATGCTTCGTGTTTGTCCAGTGGGAGATACCAGTGTTTGGTTTCTTTCATCACCGGTTTGCTGCCACTGATAGCACTCTTGGGGTTGATGAGATCTGTTGGAGAAAGAGAAGTACCACACTTCTCGCACTGGTCGCCATAAGCACCTTCGGAGTGACAGTGAGGACATTCGCCTGTGATATAACGGTCGGCAAGAAACTGATGTGCCTCCTCGTCGTAGTATTGTTCGGATGTTTTTTCAATGAACTCCCCTTTGTTATATAATTCTTTGAAGAAGTCTGAGGCCAACTCATGATGTGTTTTCGATGACGTGCGGCTATATACATCAAATGAGATACCGAACTCCTCGAAGGATTTCTTAATAAGGAAATGATAACGGTCTACCACATCCTGCGGAGTGATTCCTTCTTTCTTGGCACGAATCGTGATGGGCACACCGTGTTCGTCTGACCCGCCAATAAAAAGTACATCTTCTTTTTTCAGTCTCAGGTAGCGGACATAGATGTCTGCCGGTACGTATACGCCGGCCAGGTGCCCGATGTGAACGGGGCCGTTGGCATAAGGCAAAGCCGAGGTCACTGTGGTTCTTTTGAAGTTCTTTTCCATATTGTTATAGTGTCTTTTTGTTATAATCGGTTCAGTGAGTGTGCAAAGATAGTGACTTTTCTGCTCAATCTGCATAAAATCCTCTTTCAACTTTATTTCATAACACTGTAGGGGAGTGAAATAGATTTTCTGCCTGAACTTACATCTATTTAAGTATATGCTTTAAGCGTTACTTAATGTACCTTTTAAGTAAATAACCAGATACGTTTAAAGCAAACATTATCCATGTTTAAAGAATGGAAAACATCCGGGTGTTTTTTCTTAAAACATCCCCATGTTGTTATAGATAACATCCGGATGTTTTGATCAACAACATCCGGGTGTTGTTTGTCCTTACTCCGTGTTTGCTATCACTAATATATTGATATACTGTATTCCTATAAGTATATATCTTACCTGTCTTAAAAGGTATAATGAAAAGAATCTCTTTTATGTACTTTTTGTTCTGAAGAAACATTATATTTGTGCATTAATAACCGAATAATATACAGCCGTATGATTACAACTCAGTTGCTCCGCCCAGAGAGTATTGTCGTAGTGGGCGCATCAAACAATGTACATAAGCCCGGAGGCGCTATTCTGAAAAATCTTATCAGCGGAGGATACCGTGGTGAACTTCGTGCTATAAATCCCAAAGAAGCAGAAGTGCAGGGAATTCCTTCTTTTGCCGATGCAAAAGATGTACCCGATACCGATCTTGCCATTCTTGCCATTCCGGCCGCCCTGTGTCCGGATGTGGTTGAGACTTTGGCACGTGAAAAACAGACCCGTGCATTTGTTATTCTTTCTGCAGGTTTTGGCGAAGAAACGCATGAAGGTGCCTTGCTTGAGGAGCGAATTCTTGAAACGGTAAATAAATATGGCGCATCGCTTATCGGTCCCAACTGTATCGGAGTGATGAATACCTGGCATCACAGTGTGTTCAGTCAGCCTATACCACAACTCAGTCCGAAGGGAGTGGATTTGATTTCCAGTTCCGGTGCTACGGCGGTATTTATTCTCGAGAGTGCGGTGACGAAAGGGTTGCAGTTCAATTCCGTATGGTCTGTAGGAAATGCCAAACAGATTGGCGTGGAAGATGTACTGGGATATATGGATGAAACATTTGATCCGGAGAAAGATTCCGGAATTAAACTGCTCTATATAGAGAGTATCAGTGATCCCGACCGACTGTTGTTCCATGCTTCATCGCTGATAAAAAAGGGATGTAAAATTGCAGCGATCAAGGCTGGAAGCTCCGAAAGTGGCAGTCGTGCAGCTTCCTCACATACAGGGGCTATTGCAAGTCCCGATTCTGCCGTAGAGGCATTGTTCCGTAAGGCAGGTATCGTGCGTTGCTATTCACGCGAGGAGCTTACTACGGTAGGCTGTGTCTTTACTTTGCCGGAGCTGAGAGGTAAGAACTTTGCTATTATCACCCATGCCGGTGGTCCGGGAGTGATGCTGACCGATGCCCTAAGTAAAGGCGGATTGAATGTCCCTCGGCTGGAAGGTGAGGCGGCAGATGAACTGAAAGCCGGATTATTTCCCGGTGCTGCTGTAGGAAATCCGATTGATATCCTTGCTACCGGTACACCGGAGCACCTCCGTCTCTGTATTGATTATTGTGAAGAGAAGTTTGAAAATATAGATGCCATGATGGCCATTTTCGGTACACCGGGATTAGTGACTATGTTTGAAATGTACGATGTATTGCACGAAAAGATGCAGACTTGCCGTAAGCCTATTTTCCCTATTCTTCCGTCTATTAATACGGCAGGGGCAGAAGTGGCAGCTTTTCTTGCCAAAGGGCATGTGAACTTTGCAGATGAAGTGACACTTGGTACGGCTTTGTCGCGCATTGTAAATGCACCGCGGCCGGCAACGAATGAGATTGAACTTTTTGGTGTGGATGTTCCCCGTATTCGTCGCATCATTGACTCTATTCCGGCAAATGGATATATCGAGCCGCATTATGTGCAGGCATTGCTCCACTCGGCAGGTATTCCGATTGTTGACGAGTTTGTTTCGGGAAATAAAGAAGAGGTGATTGCTTTTGCCCGTCGTTGTGGATTTCCTGTGGTGGCGAAGGTCGTAGGACCTGTGCATAAATCGGACGTAGGTGGTGTAGTGCTGAATATAAAAGGAGAGCAGCATCTGGCGTTAGAGTTCGATAGGATGATGCAGATACCGGAAGCGCATGCTATCATGGTACAGCCTATGCTGAAAGGTACAGAGTTGTTCATTGGTGCCAAATACGAAGAGAAGTTCGGGCATGTGGTGTTGTGTGGATTGGGAGGAATTTTTGTGGAGGTATTGAAAGATGTTTCTTCCGGCCTTGCCCCGTTGTCTTATGAGGAAGCCTATTCTATGATTCACTCGCTCCGGGCTTATAAAATAATTCAGGGTACCCGTGGACAAAAAGGAGTGAATGAAGATAAATTTGCTGAAATAATAGTTCGTCTCTCTACTCTGTTACGGTTTGCGACTGAGATAAAGGAGATGGATATCAATCCACTATTGGCCACAGAAAAAGAGGTGATAGCAGTGGATGCACGTATAAGAATTGAGAAGGGAGAATGATATAGAAGGGAGAGGGGAGAATTGAGAAGGGAGAAGTAAGCTGCGCTATCACGCTGCATAGTACTTCTCCCTTCTCAATTCTTATTCCATCAGATTTTTCCTACTCGGGTTGTAATAGCTAACAACTTCTGCTCGCTTTCTTCAAAACCAGTTATTATTGCCACTTGTATCTAATTTCATTGTAAATTCGTTTCATGAGGTAACATAGTATCAGTTTTTAATTTTCCTTTGGTAAATTCAATAAATTCCTGGGAGTGTTCTGCCACAAAATATTCTACTAACTTCAAAAATGCTCAATCATTATAAATTCTACCTATAAATTTCAATCAAATAAAGTATAAATTGTTAACTTTATCGTCATATTTATTTTTATTTATGTATGGCTATAATTAGTAGGATTGAGAATGCTTTATTGCAGATTGATGGTGCACTATTTCAAGAATTGTGTAATCGATATTTGTATTATATTTATAACCCTAATTCCATTAATCCCGTTGGATCAGTAATTGGTAAAGAAAAGACCCGTAAAGGAACTCCTGATACTTTTTTTGTGAATCCGGAAGGAAAATTTACTTTTATTGAATATACAACAAAAGAACGATTAGGAAACTCTAAATCATTTTTCAAGAAGATAAAAGATGATGTCTTAAAATGTTTTGATGAAGAAAAGACTAGAATAAAACCAGATGATATTTCTAAAGTTATTATATGCCATACCGATAAATTAACGGCAGCGGAAGTTAAAGAACTTATTAATATTTGTTATTCTTATAATTGGCAATGTGTCTTTGAACAATATGGAATAAGTGACCTTGCTTATGGATTACTAAATTATCCTGGTTTGATTGAAACATATCTTGATATCAAGATTGGTACCGGCCAATTAATGACTCCTTCTGAATTCATCGATTATTATGAAAATAGAGAATTGAAATTAACTACTCCTATCAGTAACCAATTTCTGGGAAGAGAAGAGGAACTGAAACAAGGGCTAAAAAAGCTTTGTGAAAATAATATCTTAATCATATCAGGGAAATCTGGAGTGGGAAAATCCAGATATGCACTGGAAATCTGCAATTTATTTTCTAATTCCGATCCATCTTATAAATTCTTGTGCATTGGGAATAAAGGAATATCCTTATATGAAGACATTCATGCTTTACTGCCTGATTCACAAAATTATTTATTTTTGGTTGATGATGCGAATAGGATAGCCTCTCATTTAGATATATTATTATATCTATTAAAAGAAAAGCGTAAACACCAGGTGAAAATCGTAATTACTGTAAGAGATTATGCTTTCAATAAGATAAACGATCGTCTTTTTGAATTTAAGTCGGAAAATATTTTATTACACAATTTGAAAGATGAAGTTATTACTGACATCATAAAATCGTTTGGTATTGGAAACACATTTTATATAGAAAAAATTATTAATATTTCCCGAGGAAATGCAAGGATTGCAGTTATGTGTGTAATTCTTGTAAAACATAAGCAAAGCCTTGATTCACTGGATAATATATCCCAATTATACGAGATTTATTTTAGTGACTCATACAATCAAATTAAAGAAACAGATTCAAAAAATGCGTTGAAGGTTCTCGGAGTAATTTCTTTTTTCAGAACAATTTCCAAAGATAATATCGACACCAATGCCAGAATATTCTCAGTTTTTAAAATTGAAGAAGAAATCTTTTGGGAAACATGCTACAGACTCAATGAGAAAGAGTTTGTAGATCTTTTCGATAATCAGGTAGTAAAAATCTCAGATCAGATATTATCAACCTATTTGTTTTATAAGGTATTTTTTGATAGCAAAATTCTTGATTTTGTAAATTTAGTTAGATATTTTATTGATTTCGAAGCTAATTTCTATGATTCAATTGAGCCTTTAATCAGTGCCTTTGATTATAATAATATTCAAAATGAACTAAAGGCTATTTTGATGGATTATTGGCCTAATTTAAAACAAAAGGCTAATCATGAAACTATGATGAAAGTTATCAGCATATTTTGGTTCTGTTGTGAGGTACAATCCCTATCTTATCTCAAGGAATATATTGATGGACTGCCAACTGTTGAAAGCGAAAGATACATACTGGATTATGACCAAAATAAGATGAGCTTGAAAATACATAGAAAAGATCCGTTGACAATTCTAAGTCAATTTAAGATAACTTCAGACAATCTATTTTTATCATCATTAGAATTGATGTTTTCCTATATTAAGAAAAAACCACATGAAGCAGGATATTTAGTCTATTTATTAAAGGAAAATTATAATTTTGAAAAAGAAAACTTTTTATATGGTGATTATATACAACATTCCTTATTTGATTTCTTAATCGATCATATAAGTAAAGAAGGTTTTCAATCTGTGTTTTCTCAATTTTTCTTAGCCATTGCTCCTACTTTTCTCAAAACCCATATTACCAGTATAAAAAGTAGTGGTACGAAATTCAAAATATATAATTTTTGTTTGCCGGCTTCACAATCAATAAAAGAATTGAGAGCAAAAATATGGAATACTATTCATCAATTATACCTTTATTATAAAGATCAAATTTATCATATACTAATGGTTGTGGAGTTTCCACGAGAAGATGAAGCAAAGAAAATATGGAAATTTGATTCATCTATCGTACTATCGCAAGTGATAACAGGTTTTGATTTTAATGATTTTAAAGCTTGTGAATCAGTTAATCGCTATCTTGATTCTCTTGATTATTCTAAAATTTCCTATGAAAAACAATTCAGACAGAAAGCAACCAATAGAATTTATAAACTTTCCAAACTATTCACCAGAGAATATAGCGAGAAAGATTGGGAGAAAGATGAAAAATTGCGAAGACAGAAATTATTTGATTATTGCAAGAACTTTGACTTTAATGCATATGTTGATCTTTTTAATGATATATCAACTATTGATTCCCAAAGTTTCATAAAACATGATTATTCTGCTTCTTTAAGTCTTATTATTGCTGACATAGCTATAAAAGATACAGAACTCTATTTAAAATTTCTGGGATATGCTATTCAAAATTATAATTTTAATTATTCTACTGTTCCAATTATAAATGCCTATTTTGAGAAAAATCCTGATGATTATAAACCACTACTTGTATGTTTAGAGGATAATATTCATTCAAATAATAAAAACTGGATAACCCATTTCTATAGATTATTGCCCGACCATTTTATTAAGAATGATTACAAATACCTTATAACTTATTTTTTTAATGAAATAGTATTATGCGAGAAGAATTTATGGTGTTTGGAACAAATTTTATCCAATTATGGAGAATATCTGTCTTTGAAGGAACTACATGTGACTGCTATACATATTTTATATAATCGAATAAATATAGATAATACTATAATAGATATTGGTATTGATTTTTTCGATCATTCATTTAATCACTCAGTAGATATATTCGAAAAGTACTGTCAATTATATTATCATTGTAGAATGAATTCACAGCATTATGATTATTCGAATGATATATTGAAAAAGATAATTGAATACAACCCCGAAGAGATAGTTAATTTCTTTAAAACGGTATACAAAAATATTCAGAGTGTTCGTGATCTTGATGGCGAGCATTTGGAATTTATATGGCAGCTCGATAATTATGAAGAGATATTGATTCTTTCAATTGATTATTTTTTATCTCTGGATTGTTGGAATAACGATGAGTTGGTCAAAGTGTTCTTTACAAACTTGGGTAAAAACGAAGATAAAGCATATCAATTTATGAAAAAACAAATAAAAAGACACTACGATAATCGGAATTATATGCATATGGTGTTTATTGTTGTATCAAGTTGCTTAGGTAAATATAAATGTGAGTATATAAAACAATATTTGAAATTAAATCCAGATATTGAATCTTTTAAATATCTCGAACTATTTCCCATGTCATGGTCTATTATTGGGAGTGCTATTCCACATTATCAGCATCGCGTCAATGAATGGAGAGACATTCTTGAAGCTGTTAAAACACTTGATCCTGCAATAAATTATTTGGAGCATATTGAGCATTTAGAACTCCAAATGAAATATAGCCAGAAAGAGTTAGACAAAGAAGCAAAAAAGGAGTTTTTGGATAGATATATTTCATAATGTAAAGTTAAAGGATAGGTGCTCTTTATCAAACTTGTTAAGAAGTTCATAAATGTCTGGATCTATAAAAAAAATGAAGCTTTTAGAAGGGAAAAACGATTTATGTTTTTACCCCGCCCAATTCTCCCTGTCCAGATTGCGGTAGCTGATAGCTTCCGCCAGATGGGCTGGGAGTATTTGTTCGCTTCCTTCCAGATCGGCAATGGTACGTGATACTTTCAATATACGGTCATAGGCACGGGCAGACAAGTTGAAGCGTTCCATGGCGGTTTTTAGTAAAGTAAGTCCTTTGTTGTCGGGTTGTGCATAGGTAGAGATTAGTTTGCTCGTCATTTGAGCATTACAGTAGATGCCGGGATGATTGGAGAAGCGTTGTTCCTGTATCTGTCGGGCTTTTATCACACGTTTGCGAATTTCGCTACTTGGTTCTGCCGGTCGTTTACTGGCCATTTCTTCAAAAGGAACGGGGACTATCTCTATCTGTATGTCAATTCGGTCAAGTAGGGGACCGGATATTTTATTCAGGTACTTCTGTACCTGTCCGGGAGAGCAGACACAAGCTTTCGTAGGGTGATTGTAATATCCGCAGGGACAGGGATTCATGGAGGCGATTAAGGTAAAGCTGGCAGGATAATCAATACTGCATTTTACCCGCGAAATGGTGATGCGGCGATCTTCCAATGGTTGGCGTAGTACTTCTAATACCCCTCTTTGAAACTCTGGTAACTCATCCAGAAAGAGTACACCATTATGTGCCAGGCTAATTTCGCCCGGCTGAGGGAAACTACCTCCTCCTACCATTGCTGTTTGTGAGATGGTATGATGTGGATCGCGGAAAGGACGTTTGGATATGAGTGAGGCATTACGTCCCAATTTTCCGGCAACAGAGTGTATCTTGGTGGTTTCCAGACTTTCGCCCAGGGAAAGAGGGGGGAGTATAGAAGGTAAGCGCTTAGCCATCATTGATTTACCGCAACCAGGGGCGCCAACGAGAATCAGATTGTGTCCGCCGGCTGCTGCTACTTCAAGAGCGCGTTTTACATTTTCCTGCCCTTTTACATCAGAGAAATCGCATTCAAAATTTTCCTGTTGGGCGTAGAATTCTTCCCGGGTATTGACTATGGTAGGCTGTAGTTCCTGCTTCCCATTGAAAAATTCAATTACTTCCCGGATATTGGTTACACCATACACGTTCAGGTTATTAACAACTGCTGCTTCGCGTGCATTTTGCTGCGGTACGATCAGCCCTTCAAATCCTTCTTCACGTGCTTTAATAGCGATGGGCAATGCACCGGTAATGGGTTGTATACTTCCATCAAGGCTTAGCTCACCCATCATCAGATAGTGAGGGAGTTTCTCGCAGGAAATGGTTTCATTGGCAGCAAGAATACCTATTGCGAGGGGAAGGTCGTAGGCTGATCCTTCCTTGCGAATGTCTGCCGGAGCCATATTGATAACAATATTGCTGGTAGGCATCTTGTATCCGGTCACTTGTAAGGCAGAAATGATGCGTTGATGACTTTCTTTCACAGCAGAGTCGGGCAAACCAACCAGGTAGAACATACAGCCTCTTGAGCTGTTTACTTCGATGGTAATGATCGTTGCGTCAATACCTTGTATGGCAGCGCCACAAACCTTTATTAACATATTCTTTGTTTATGTTTGTTGTACGAATTTGATAATATTCCGGTAAAGGTAATTAAATAAACCGGAAATAATAATGATATGTTGTTGAATAATTTCTTTTATTTGAAAAATAACACTTTATTGTGTGATATCTTGTGTGAAATCTTTTGGAAATTTACCAAATTGTTCATAAAAGCATTTAGCGAAATAAGATGCTGAATTAAATCCAACCAAAAAGCGAACTTCATTTATTCTATATTTGCCTGTGGCCAACAACTCTGCACTTTTATTTAAACGAATAAGTTTAATATAATTATTAGGAGTTACTCCAGTAATACTTTTAATTTTGTTATGTAAGCTAGTACGACTAATGGCAAAATCAGAAGCTATATTATCTATAGAAAATTCCTCTGATGACATATTTTCCAGGATGAGCTCATTTAACTTCTTGATAAATAGTGCATTCTCGCTATCTGTTTCATTGTTTAGTTTATAATACTCTAAAGGTGATTCGATGAACTTCTTATGTATATTATGTCTGTTTTCAAGAACACTATTGATTTGTGCCTTTAATTGTTCTATAGAAAATGGTTTCTCCATATATACATCTGCGCCTTTTTTTAAGCCGTTAATTTTGGTTCCTGTATCAGTCTTTGCCGACAGCAAAATAAGAGGAAGATGGGAGAATGAAATATTACTTTTTATTTGATTGCATAATTCCAATCCATCCATTTCAGGCATTAGTATGTCCGAAACTATGATATCGATCATATTGCCACTATTCAGAATACTCATTGCTTCTACTCCGTTTTTTGCTTCTAAAACAGTATAGTTATCGGATAAACAGTCGTTTATAAAGGTCCGAAGTTCTGCATTGTCTTCTACAATCAAAATGACCTGTTTTGATTTCTGGTGGACTGATTTGGGGGATTCTGTAGGAGGTATCTCTGTTTCGATAATCTCATGTTTCATTATTAGTTTTTCTTTTAACGGGTTGGCCGGCAGTACTAATGTGAAGATACTTCCTTTACCATATTCGGACTGAACTTGAATATCTCCTCCTAACTTACGTGCCAGTGCTTTTGAGAAAGAAAGACCAATTCCTGTCCCTCCAAGATTTTGAAAATGCTGTTTTGTTTCTTGTATTTGATAAAAAGGAAGAAATATTTTCTGTTGTTCGCTACTTCTGATACCATTTCCGTCATCAATGATGGAAATAAGAATTTTAGAATCATTCTCTTTTTGTAGTTTTATGTTGATTTGTGTTTTAGTGAATTTTACAGCATTAGAAACAAGGTTACTCACTATTTTATAGAGAGCCTCAGGGTCTACATCTTCAATAATTGGTTCATTTTCTGCTTCGAATGATATTTTTATTTGTTGCTGGTAAGAACTTTGCTTATACTGATTGTAAACTTGTTGTACGATTTGGGTTATATTTTGTTGACTGATGTTCAGAATAAACATATCGTTTTCTATTTTTCTGAAGTCAAGTAATTGATTAATAAGTATTAGTAGACGGTCCGTATTTCGTTTAATAACTGACAAATATTTTTGTGTTTGCATATTACCATCTTTGGTGGCAATAATCATTTCTAGTGGTCCGGTAATAAGTGAGAGTGGGGTTTTTATTTCGTGAGCTATATTAGTAAAGAAATTAATTTTTGCTTCATATGTTTCTTTCTCTTTAGCTACCTGATATCTGTATTGTTTCTTTTCGTTTTCAATTATTAAATGCTTTTTGTATCGATTGATAACATAGCTTACGATGATGGTACATAGGATGATATAGAGTATAATCATGTAATACTCTTGCCAAAAAGGAGGTCTGATTCGGAGCGCTATACTATAACCATTATTATTCCAGATTCCATTATTATTACTTCCTTTTACAGTAAATGTATATTTTCCTGGAGGTATATTCATGTAATATGCTGTATTATTTGATGTGTAATTCCAGTTTTTATCAAATCCTTTTAGCATGTATGCATATTTGTTAGTTTCCGGAAAAATATAACTTAATGCAATAAAATCAAAACTGAAGGTTGATTGTTTGGAAGAGAGCACAATTTCTTTTGTATTGCTTATCGATTTTTTTAAAGGGGAACTTTGACCTATAGGTAATTCTTCATTGAAAACTTTGAAACTGGTGATATGTATAGGAGGAGTGATGTTATTTTCTGTAAATTCTGATGGGTTAATTGAAATAAATCCATTCGTGCCTCCGAAATAGAGCAGGCCGGCAGATCCACGTAGGGCGCATCTAAAGTTGTATTGTATCTCTTGTCCAATATAGCCAAATGTTTTGATATACTCAGTTGTACTGTTTTGAACAATCTGTGCTAATCCTTTTGGAGTACTAATCCATATATTTCCATATTTATCATCTATGATTGAGTAGATGATGTCTGAAGGCATTCCATTCTCAAGATTGAATATGTTTTTGATTTTCTTCTGAGCTATATTAAAGACAATTACTCCTTTTTCTTTAGTTCCTATCCATAAATCATTTTTTTCTCTGTTATATAATAAACAGCTGAGGTTATTTATATCAATTTTATTGGAAATGTCGGAGAAATGTTGCCATTCTCCATTGGGATATAAGCAGTAAAGCCCATAAGCATGTGTAGCAAACCAAATTGTTCCTGATGCACTTTCTGTCATATCTGAAATAGGACGACCAGATAAAGCTTCTGGCCTTTTTAATTTTTGTCCGGGGCACATGATGGCACATCCGCCTTCTTCCAGGGCAAATATTAGAGTACCGTTTTGGGTTTTAAATATTGATTTTCCTTCAATCGTATTGAGTGGGATTGTTGCAATTACCTTACCATTTGTAGCAGAAATGATTCTCACTCCTCTTCCGTAAATACTTACGTACAATGTGTCATTGGATAAATAAAGGTTTTGTATATTGTGATAATCCAACATAAAGGTATTACCTAATTGTTTAGTTTGGGGATTGTAACGGTATACAATGTTATTATTATGGGTAGATAACAATATATTCTGTTTGTTATCTTCCACCATACTGCTGGTGATGGAATGTTTTTGAGCAGTTGCTTCTTCTATATCGTAGAAGGATATAAATTTATTGACGTTTGGAGCGAAATAAGTGACTCCGTTGAAATAGGTTCCAACCCAGAATGCCCCTTCTTTGTCACGAGAAATACAGAATGTAGAGTTATCGACTATGCTCCTATCGGAATATTCTTCTTTTACTATTTGAAACCTTTCTGTCGATTTATTCAGGAGTATGAGGCCTTTGTCTGATCCCATGATGAGTTCCTTGTCTGAGTAGGGGGTTATCGATTTTATATTACCAATATTGGAAAGATAATGGCTACATTCATTTTTTGTAGGATTATATTTAAAAAGACCGTTTGTGAAAGTACCTATCCACAAATTATTATCTTCATCACAATAGATGGAATATATTGATTGTTTGTTTACGTCGAGTTTAGGATGTTTTATTGGAGTAAATGTGTCATTTGATGAACTGAAAAGCACAAGACCATACCCTGCTGTTCCTAGCCAAATATTATTTTGTTGATCGTTTACTATTGTCCAAATAAAATTTGATGGAATACTTTGGGGCGTTTTTGAGGCTACAAAGTGTTTTTGAACACGAAGATTATTGTCTAATTGGAATAATCCTTCACCATGAGTTGCGATCAAAATGTTGCCATGGGAATCTTCCATTATGTCATTTACAGTGATATCATTTTGTTTTTCTTTCTTTAAAGCAATATGATGAAAGTGATCGTATTCCCGGTCATAATAATATAGTCCTCTGCGTGTTCCTATTAACATTCGATGCTTTGAATCTTCTTTTATACAATGTATAAAATTGTGCCCAATTGATAAGGAGTCTTGAAGACGATTTTTGTATACTTTGAAATTTTTCCCGTCAAAAC
Organism: Bacteroides sp. 41_26; assembly: GCF_949740115.1. Taxonomy (NCBI): domain Bacteria; kingdom Pseudomonadati; phylum Bacteroidota; class Bacteroidia; order Bacteroidales; family Bacteroidaceae; genus Bacteroides; species Bacteroides sp. 41_26. The sequence continues at coordinate 70,113 of NZ_CATJGZ010000087.1, read as the reverse complement.
GATTAAGCCCGTCATTCGTTCCAATCCAGATAAACCCTTGGCTATCTTGCATGATTGCCCACACACAGTTGTTAGATAAGCCATTTTCTTTTTGATAGTTTCGGAAGCAGGAACCTTGCACGTCGAATTGTATTAGACAACAAAGTATTGCCAGGACAAGCGTATGTTTCATAGTTTTATTTTGATTGAAAAACGTAAGCAAAATTAAACATTTTATTTAGAACCTGTTTAATTTTAAAAGTTTGAGATAAAAATAGTGTTTCTTTTTACCTTGAATTTAGTTACCGATTTGAAATAGCATTTATTCAATGGATTTAAAAAACACAGTGGCAAGTTATTAAGAAAATCCTGAATTTGCAAGAAGAAAACAAAAATATGATTTACGTATGAAATGGAATACCATATTTTATTAAAAAAAATGGAATGTGAAAAGCGCATATTTTTTTCACTGATATAGAATCTATTTTTTTATGGGGCTACCTTCTATTGGGTAGAGAAAATGATAAGATTGATTTATTTCTTTGTTACATTACTTTATTAGTTGTAATATATTTGTCTTTTCTTGTTATATTTTGTTCTTTTTGGTTACTCTTTAATTCCTTTTGTGGATGCTATCTCATTGATATATAGATTATTATATTGATATTGTACTTATGCAGTATATCTTGGGGAATATAAATCGTGAGTTTGTTATCAATTGTTTTTTTTCTGTCGGATATTGTCCTCTGATGAATAAAAAGCCTAATATATTTGTTGCCGGTATTAATCATTAAAAAGTAATATTATGAAAAAAGGAATATTTACTAAAATTCTTTATTTGGTAGCTATCTTATTGCTAGCTACGCAAGATATTTTCGCAGATGTTAGTAATCCACCCCAAACAATCCCTGTTCCCCCAACTCAGGAAGCAGCTTCTGTCAAATCGATTTTTTGTGATGAATATACTGATATTACATCTATTAAAGGCTTTAGTGGGCGAGGAAGCGCTACTGCAACTGTAAAGTCTGTGATGGGGAATGATATGATTTATTTTGATCAGGGTCTTGGCGGATGGTCTTTTGTCGAATTAGGCACTACGATAAATCTTGATGATTGCGAAGCACTTTGCTTTGACATTTATGTAGTTAAAACCGGATTTACTTTAAAAGTTTATTTTGGACAGGGTGCTTCTGTCACAATACCAACACCTTTAGTAGAAGGATGGAATAAAATCGAGATTAAACTGGATGATTACCGAAATTTGCCTGCTGGAAAAATACCTGATCTTACCCAGATAAGTAAAATAGGTTTTATAAATGGCGGTGGATATGATAGGACTGTCTATATTGATAACATTTACGCTTATGGGGATTTAGGCGGCGATAATCCCTCAGTGGATCCGAATGCACCTACGGTGGCTGCTCCTACACCTAAGCATAAAGATACGGATGTAAAATCGATTTTTAGTGATGCCTATGACAACATTACTAATTTAATTTTAAACAATCCCGGCAGCCCGGCAGCGGAAATGGCAGTAGTAACACCTTTTGAAGGTGATAATATGCTTAGGTTCAATTTATTAAACTGGGCCTTGGTTAAATTTGACCCGACTCTAAATCTTGATGGCATGGATTATCTCCATTTTGATGTTTGGGCAGAAAGTACACGTACTATTAAACTCGGTCTTGGTAATTGGTCGTCACAAGCAAACACAGATGCTCTAACCTTAAATGCCGGATGGACAAGTTTTGACATACCGATGAGTGTGTTTAAGAGTGCTGACTTAACTAACATTATTGTTTCTAAAATATTCAGCGGCAATGGCTTTGCTATTACAAGGTTGTATTTTGATAATATATATACGTATAAAGGTGATCCGGTTGGGACACCCATAATATATATAGAACCTGCGCCGGAGCCGATATTAGCCCCTAAAACTGTTAAGTCTGTTTTTACGGACAAATACAACAATATAGCCAATCTTGAAGAAGGTGGTACTGTTGGCCTCACGGATTTTGATCTTGTATACCGTCTTACGGAGGCTGATAAAGTCTTGAGAATATGCTCTCTTGAAGAGATGACACTCCATACAACTGCTACACTTGACTTTAGTGATATGGAGAATATACATTTCAGTATGTATTGTGATGGCGAAGGAGGGAGTGGTACACTTGAAATTGGATTCCAGGCCCAAGGATCGGAAACGGCTTATTATTCCTCGTTATTTCCTGTTCTCAAAACAGACGAATGGAATTATGTGAATATTCCGGTTCACGAGTTGAAAGAAGCCGGACTGGATTGTTCTAAGATAGATAAAATACTTTTCCGTGGCTCGGGTAATATCTATATTGATAATATTTTTGCTTTTAAAGGTGACTATGCTATGGGATTAGGAGAAGAAGGGACTATTTCTGTTGACTGGAATTTGGCATCGGCAGATGATGTTCTTCCTGATAAGGAGAAGGCTTATTTAGGTGTAAATCTGGCGCAAGGTTCAGGGGGAACAGTTCATGGTGTATTTAATACAAACTATTCTTATCCAACATTTAAGGATCTTCACTATTTTAAATCAAAAGGTGTACGGCTTATTCGTTTTCCTTTTCGTTGGGAACGTGTACAACATGAAGTAAATGGACCGTTGGATATGGAACTTGATATGAAAAAGATCAAGGAGGTAATTGCTGAGGCCGAACGTATCGGTATGTATGTGATGCTTGATATGCATGATTATTGTCGTAGGAATGTTGATGGTGTAACTTGTAAGATCAGTGATTCTGGAAAATTGACAAAAGAACATTTAGCTGATGTGTGGAAGAAAATAGCTGTTGAGTGTCAGATGTACAAGAATATTTGGGGATATGATATAATGAATGAACCTTATGGTTTAGATAAGGGCGTATGGTATTCGACAGCACAAGCTGTTATTGATGCTATTAGAACTGTAGATATGCAAACGCCTATAGTAATAGAGGGTGAAAGTTATGCGTCTTCATCTACGTGGCCTTCAACCGGTGGAGGATTAATTGGATTGAATGATCCGGCTAATAATTTGATTTTTCAGGCACATTGTTATTTTGATAAAGATAAAAGTGGGCATTATAATTTGGGAGATTTTGATAAGGAAGTTTCTGATCCACAACAACATATTAAACGTTTGCAACCATTTGTAGAATGGCTGAAAGAACATAATCAACGTGGAATTTTAGGTGAATTTGGGGTACCAGGAAATGATGTTCGCTGGTTGAATTTGCTGGATGAAGTTATTGCTTATCTCAAAGAAAATCGTGTTGCTGCTACATATTGGGTAGCAGGTGGATGGTCATCTAATGATAAGGTAAGTATTCATCCGCTGAAAAACTATACTGTGGAAAGAGCTCAAATGAGAATTTTTGAGAAATACACAAAAGATTATGATAACACTTCGTCAGGAACAGGATGCATTTTACATAATGAATCTGGAGATTTGGAAATTTATTCTGATGTAACAGCTGATCATGTGTACGTTAAAGCGGATAAGGCTATGAAAAGTATTGCCCTGTTTACTATGTCCGGGCAGTGTATAAAGAAGGAAAGTATTGGCTCATCTGAAGCAAGAATTGTAACTGACGGATTAGTTCCGGGTGTATATCTGATCCGGATTCTTATAGAAAACGGAAGTGTTAGGAATTTTAAATTTGTAAAATATTAAAAGATGAAAGTTTCTCATATAATAGGTATTGTTTTATTTTTTTTTATGGCAGGAATGGTTTCTTGTAAGGAAACAGTTAAGCAATCCTTTAAAGAACCATCTGCCTTAAAAGTAAAAAAGAATGTTTTTATTAATGATTCAGGAAAGATTGTTAGATTGTGTGGCGTGAGTTTCTCAGATCCGGATAAGTTGAAAAAAGAGAATCAATGGAATTTACGTTATTTTGAAGAAGCGCGGCGTTGGGGATGTAATGTGATACGTTTACCAATACATCCTTACACATGGCGCTATCGCGGAGTAGAAGATTATCTAAAAATACTGGATCAGGGAGTGGAATGGGCCAGGCAAACCAATATGTATGTTATTATTGATTGGCATGCTATCGGTAATCTGCCGGAAAATGTTTATCCTCATTTTAATTATGCTACCAATTGGGCAGAAACTATAAACTTTTGGAAAATTATAGCTGAACATTATAAGGGTAATTCTACTGTGGCTTTTTATGAGTTGTTTAATGAACCATGTGATCAAGGAAAACCATTGAGTTGGGATGCGTGGCAGCCCCTGATGGAACAGTTGATAGATAGTATCAATATGATTGATGATCAGAAAGTATATTTGGTGGCTGGAATGAATTGGGCTTATTTACTTGATGAAGTCGTGCAAAAACCGGTAGATCGTAATAATGTTGCTTATGTGACACATCCTTATCCTCAAAAGGTAGATGCACCTTGGGAGGATAAATGGGAAAGAAACTGGGGGCATGTCGCTGACCATTATCCGGTGGTGGCTACCGAAATGGGATATGTGGTGAAAGGACAACGTGGTGAACACATTCCATGTATAGGTGATGAAAAATATGGTGAAGCTATTATTAATTATCTTGATAAAAAGGGAATTTCATACACAGTGTGGTGTTTTGATCCTTCTTGGGCACCTGCGCTTTTGGACGATTTTGACTTCAATCTCACACGACAAGGAGAATTCTTTAAAAGAAAGTTACAAATGAAATAGTTGTTTTTACTTACATTAAAATTTATTATTATGAAAAAGTTTTTATTCGTGTTGTTGGCCGTATGGGTTGCTACCACTAATCTTACGGCGCAAGTGGCTTCAGATGTCGTGATTTATAAAGGAACAGATATTGATCCGAATGGAAAGGCGGATGATAATATTTGGAAGGATATTACACCGGTTGATATAACCAACGTTTTTAATTATGAGGAGCCTACGGTAACCTCTTTCTTTAAGATGTTTTACACCGATGAATATATTTATGTCTTGGTTGATGTCACTGATGATGTTCATTATCCGGCTTGGTTGGCCAACGATGTAAAAAATCAATGGAAATATGATAAAGTAGAAATTTATTTTGATATTAACGATAATCTGAAAGATGGGCAAGGGCCTGCTTACATTGATGGTGTAATGGCACCTGGACATTACCAAATAGCACCTGCATTGACAGAAGAAGGTTATGGAGAACCATTTGTAACAGAGGGAGTATTATATGGGACTATGAGTGATATGGCTACAGTTTGTTATGATATGAAGCCCGACGGAAAAGGATATGTTGTAGAGTGCCAGATCCCTATTTATGCATTTGTTAATGATAAAGGCGAAGAGCTGGATGTAGATAAACTTACTTCTTTACCTCAAGGTATGGGCTTCGATGTAATAATTGTTGATAATGACAATGATGGCAAAGGACGTAAAAGAGCTGTTTGGAAGAATATCGGACCTACTGAACCTTATAATAATATGGATGCCTGCGGTGTAATAACTTTTAGTACAGCTACTCCTTCCGGGTTATCTCAAACAGATACATCCTCTGTTTATGTTCACTATGATAAACGAGCGGAAACAGTTGCTGTTAAAGGTGATTGTAGTAGAGTTGTATTTATCGCTGCCTCTGGTTCAGAAGTGAAAACTGCTGAAACAAATATTTCGGAAATAGATGTGACTGATTTACAATCTGGTTTGTACCTTCTTAAATTATATTATGGTGACCATTTGCTGAAAGTGGTTAAGATCGTTAAATAATCTAATACTAAAGTTTATGAGAGAAAGTAGTTTAATACAGAAAGTTTGTTATAGTGCTTCTCGTAAAACATTTTTTTATTGTAAAATTACATTGTTGATATTATTGGGTGGGTTAATTCAATTGAATAATACATATGTGTATGCGCAAAAAAATGTAAGTGAGGAGAAGGATAAAGGCGGGACAATTACAGGTAATGTAAGGGATGTAAACGGTGAACCGATTATTGGTGCTTCAATATTAGTAAAGGGCACAACGGCAGGTACTACAACTAACTTAGATGGATATTATACATTAAGTAATGTTGCTTCAAATGCAGTATTGATTATAAGCTATATTGGCATGAATACTCAGGAGGTGCATATTAAAGGAAAAGATCTGATAAATGTGACATTGGAAGATGCCTCCATTGGTATAGATGAAGTAGTTGTTGTAGGATATGGTACGCAAAAGAAGGTAAATCTAACAGGCGCTGTGTCAGCTGTAAAAGTGGATGAACAATTGGCAAGTCGTTCATTAACAAGTACATCATTGGCTTTGCAAGGGAAAGTGCCAGGATTATCAATAACGCAGAATTCTGGTATGGCTGGTCGTAATGATGTTAAAATGCTTGTTCGAGGAATGGGAACGGTGAATAATGCTGATCCGTTAGTTGTCGTTGACGGTATGCCTGATGTTGATATCGATCGTATTAATATAGATGATATTGAAAGTGTTTCTGTGCTGAAAGATGCTTCATCCTCTGCTATTTATGGTTCGCGTGCGGCCAATGGTGTTATTTTGATTACTACTAAATCCGGGCATGAATCAGCCCCCAAAATAAATGCTTCGGCTTCTTATACTATAGGTACTCCTACCCATGCATGGGAGTTTATGGCAGATTATCCACGGTCACTGACTTTGTTGCAACGTGATGCTGCTGTTTCTACTTTACCTGGTAATATAAGGTTCAAGGATGGTACTATCGATCAGTGGATGGCATTAGGAATGATCGATCCAGTTCGTTATCCGAATACTGACTGGTATGATGTTATTTTAAGAAATTCACAAGTTCAGAAATATAATCTTTCTGCGTCAGGGGGAAATAAAGTTTCTAACTTTTATATTTCTCTCGGAGTTATTGACGAGAAAGGTCTTCTTATTAATAATGATTATACTCGTTATAATTTGCGTGTGAATTATGATGCTAAAATTCGTTCGAATATGCATGTAGGAGTAAAAATTGCAGGTAATTGGTCGGATCTGCAGTATGCATTAACCAGTAATTTTGATGGTACTATCGATGCCAATGAAATGAGATATGCTATTGCGGGAGTAACACCTTATGATCCTATTACAGGATATTACGGAGGAGTGATGGCTTATGGTGAAGACCCTCAGATTTTTAATCCTTATAGTGCTTATAATACGCAGCTTACACAGAAAGAGAGACAGGAATTGAATGGTAATGTCTATTGGGATTGGAGTCCGGTAAAAGGATTGACTGCACGTTTGGACTATTCTTTGAATTATGGTAATGATTTTAGGTATCAGGCAGATACTCCTAATCGTGCTTATAACTTTCAAACGAATGATTTTGGTGCTCGCTATTTCGTAGAAGATAATGCTCCGATTTATAATTATACCAATAATAGCTATAAAACTCAGTTTAGTGCACGGTTAAATTATGATATTACCTTTTGTAAACATCATACGCTGAATGCTATGTTTGCTTTTAGTGAAGAGTATTGGCATACTCGTTATCAGATGTCAGGACGCAATGATCGTTTGCATTCATCTCTTCATGAAATTGATGCAGCTCTTACAGAGAAACAGTACACGGGAGGGAATTCAAGTGCTGAAGGATTGGTTTCTTATATCGGGCGTATCAATTATGCGGCGTATCAACGCTATTTATTTGAATTCAACTTGCGTTGTGACGGTTCATCTAAATTTCTTGACGGTTCTAAATATGGATATTTCCCATCAGCTTCAGTGGGATGGATTTTTTCAGAAGAGCCATTCATTAATAAATATGTGAAAGGATGGCTAAATCATGCTAAGTTGCGTGTATCTTATGGTGTGTTAGGAAATAATAGTGGTGTGGGACGCTACGAACAACAGGAGACTTTGACTACCAATAATTATATGATTGATGGCAAGATATTGAAAGGGTATGTCAATAAGAAAATGGTAAATCGTGATTTGAGTTGGGAAGAAACATCAGTTACCAATATCGGGTTGGATATGAAGTTTTTTAATAATCGTTTATCGGTTGAACTTGATTACTATGACCGGCTAACTAGTGGTATGATTCGGCCTTCAGATATGTCTGTTCATCTGACAGGTGCATATTCTGCTCCTCGTAAAAATATTGGTGAGCTGCGAAATAAAGGAGTAGAGGCCAACATTGTCTGGCGTGGAAGGGTTAATGAGTTTAATTATACTGTGAATGCTAATGCTTCTTATAATGCTACAGTACTGGAAAAGTGGAATGAGTATTTAGGGCGTAATCAGAAAAACAGCAATGATTATGTATTTATCAACATGCCATATAACTATGTATATGCCTATGAAGCTATTGGTATTGCACAAAGTTGGAATGATGTGTATAATGCTACTCCACAAGGTGCTCAACCGGGAGATTTATTATATAAAGACTTGAATGGTGATGGGAAGATTGATGATAATGATATGAAGGCTTTTCCACGCATTCAACGTGATCGTCCCACTACAAACTTTGCATTAAGTGGTAATTTTGAGTGGAAGGGATTTGATCTTTCTATAATGTTCCAGGGAGCTGCTGGCCGTAAAACATTTTGGTTAACTGCCAATAATAATCCCGATTTGCAAGAAGCGCGGCAAGCTACTACTTGGGATCATTGGACTAAACCTTGGTCGTTGGAGAACAGAGGAGGGGAATGGACTCGTTTAGGGGGAGCAAATAATCGAAAAGAATCTACCTTTTGGTTGGATAATCTGGCTTATTTGCGTCTGAAAAATCTGCAATTAGGATATACTATTCCTCAAAACCGGTTAAAAAAAATCGGACTTAGTTCTATCAGAATGTATGTATCTGCAGATAATCTGGCTACAATTACTAAATTTCGTGGATTAGATCCTGAAAAAGAAGGTAATATAAATGATGGTTATCCTCTGGTGAAATCGTTCACTTTTGGTATTAATGTAGGTATTTAAATTTAATATCATGAAAAATAGAAGAAATTATATATTGGGTATATTACTGGGTGGAGCATCAATACTTTTAATGGGGTGTGTAAATAGTCTTTTGGACCAAATTCCTACAACTGAATTAGGTAATACGGAATTTTGGCAAACAGAAGAGGATGCAACGAATGGCTTAATGGGGGCGTATGCTGATGTACGTGGTCTTTTTAGTAGAGATTATTATTTTGATGGGCAAGGTGAATATGTCCGTGTCAGAGATGGTAGCGGTAGTTTGAGTAATACTACTACTAATATAACACAGGGGGCTGCTTATAAAGGAGGATGTTATTTTCCTGATCCGTCTTACCGTTTTGGAGCAAAGTTCGATACGTATTATAAGTTCTGTTATGGTGGCATACATCGGGTCAATTATGTGATAGAGAATACACTGAAAATGATTCCGAATGCCAAAACAGAAGAATCGAAGAAGAAGCTTGAAACCGTTATTGGTGAAGCCAGGTTGTTAAGAGGAATGATTTATTTTCGATTGATTTCTATGTGGGGTGATGTACCGTATATAGATCATGTGGTGTACAATCAAACGGAGATGGATAAAATAGTACGTACTTCCATTGCGAAAATCAAAGATTATATTATTGAAGATTTTAATTATGCTTTTGAGAAACTTCCAGTAAAATCAGAGCAGATAGGGCGGGCATCTAAGCCTGCAGCTTTAGCGTTTAAAGGTAAACTCGAACTTTATTGGGCTTGTTGGAATCATTTCGGATGGCCGGAACTTGATACTTTTACTCCAAGCGAAGAGGAGGCGAGAAAGGCGTATAAGGCTGCTGCTGATGATTTCCATGCAGTAATTAATGACTATGGATTAAATTTGTTTAGGAATGGTGAACCTGGTGAATGGGGAGAACTGGGTGATGCAAATGTACTACCTAATTACTTCTATTTGTTTCTTCCTACTACAGGTAACGTCAATACTGATGGTGAAATTATTTTTGCATTCACTCATGGAGGACCAGGAACTGGACAAGGGGAATCATTGATGCGTGATTTCGCAGGGCGTAACATTCAGAATTCTCAGTGTTGGGTGACACCTACATTTCGTTTAGCAGATCGTTATCAATCTACTGTAACAGGTGATTTCACAGATCCGTTGATTCCAATGAACCCGAATGCGCCAAATGCAAGAACTACTAAAAATTCAGCAGTGAATCCGGAAAGTTATTTGAATCGTGATTATCGTATGAAAGCATCAATGTTGTGGGATTATGAAATGATCCAAGGATTAGCATCTTTAAAGAAAACAGATTGGGTACCATTTATATATAAATCATGGAATGCAAAAGTTACAATTGACGGGAAACAGTATACATCGTATAATACCGATGGTACAAACTCTGGATACGTTTTCCGTAAATTTGTTCGTAACTACGAAGGTGCAGATCGTGGTGAAGGTGACTATAACTGGCCGGTAGTTCGTTTGGCTGATGTCTATCTGATGTATGCGGAAGCGACAAATGAATTGTACGGACCACAGCAGGATGCTATTGCTTTGGTTAACAGAATCCGGCATAGGGGGAATTTACCTCCTTTGGCCTCTGACAAGATTTCTGACAAAAAAGCCTTCTTCGACGCTATCGAGCAGGAACGTATTATAGAACTGATAGCTGAAGGACATCGCGCTTTTGACTTGCGTAGATGGAGAGCTATTGAAAGAGTGTGGGGGGAACCGGGATCAGAAGAGGTTTGGATGGGTGATACACACAGTGATAAAGTATATAGCTGGTATAAGAATTTGAATGAGAGATTGTATCAACAAGCTTATATTTTTCAGATTCCACCTAAAGAACGTGATCGTAATCCGAACTTAACTCAAAATACTCCTTGGCTATAATAGCCAGAAGGCCTATAAAGAATGTTGAATTCAAATTAATATTGAAAGTAATGAAAAAATATATAGCTATTTTTTTTATAGTATTAACCTGGATCGGATGTACAAATTTTCCGATTGATGAAGATGGATTGTTAATTACCGAACGTTCAGAATGTTATGTAAGTAGTTTCGAACTTTTGGGCGTTGATTATCAGACTGTGAGACATGGAGCAGCCGTTATTGATACGATGAAGCAAACCATTCATGTGGAAGTACTGTATGGTACTGATCTGAAGAATCTTTATCCTCAGTTTTCTTTGGTAACAGATGCTAAATTGGAACCTAAGATAGAAGGGAAAGTTGACTTTTCGGATTTGGCAAATCCTAAGCAATATACGGTTATTTCGGGTAATAGAAAAGTTCGGAAAATATATACAGTTTATGTTAGTGTACAACAGAAATAAAATGAATACGATGAAGTCTATTGAATATTATTTTTTAATGGTTATCGTTGGTTTATGTTTCGTTTTTACATCTTGTGAGAATGAATACGAGGTACCTGCGGCTGGAACAACTTTACAAAATGATTGTATAAAGCGTTCATTGGGACCTAATCTGGTGGGGGCGAAAATAGAATTTGCTTATGCTATGGCACTTCCTCCTTCTCAAGGAAAGCTGATTTCTGCAAAGGTCAAGGCTTCTATTGCCGGAGCAGACGGTACTTATCTGGAACACAGATCGTTTTATACGGATCAGGGAGGAGATGATAAAGGAGTTGAGATCGGTAGCCCGTCAGTAACAGAAGGAATGATGACGGAAGTTACATTTACGAAAGATACATGTGCAGCAACGTTACGTTACTATTATGTGATTCCTGAAGAAGCTCGTGGTAAGAATATCTCTTTTAGTTTTTATGCGACAGACAGTAATGGTAGAAGTGTCTCATACGACATGGGGACATATTTTATATCTAATATGGATATAAAACTTGATATGATAATTCCTACGGATAGTTATCTTTCTATCTCGGATATGGCAGTGTATACCAATGAGAATATGCCAACTAAAGCGGACAAGATTGATTTGGTATATCTATATCGTAGGATTTCCGGGATTGATTTTTTGCATGCATTAGTTTCACCAGGAGTCGGCTCGGATTATTTACCAGAGATTGTTTTGCCGGAAGGAGTGAATCGGATGACATCATTACAAAGAACTTTTGGAGCTATTGACCAACAACTTGCTCGTGATCAATATGGAACATTTATTGATGATTTGGATTTCTATCAGATGAATTTTAGTAATGCTTCCAATTTTATTGTTAACATAAAGAAAGATGCAGGAACATGGGTTGAAACTGCTGATGGAATATATCGTGCTTTTATTTATGTCAATAAAGTGGATAATGCAAAAAAAACAATGACAATTAGCGTTAAACGATTGCGAGTGAAATAATCGTTTTTTTCAAAATTTATATGTGAGACACTAAGGTGAAGTATACTTGCTATGGAACCTTAGTTGTCTCATGTAACCCCTTTTTCTATTCTCATTTTTAATAGGTTTGTAATTTAATATAAATAATATGGCATTGAAAAGTGTTCGTTTATTCTCTCTGTTTATTCTATTGGGTATTACTTTATATTCTAAAGCTCAGAATCTCCGGATCGATGGATATAAGGGGATTTGGTATACAATTGGCCAAAAGTCGGAGTATGGAGACAAATATTCTGGTGGATTGGCTACTTATACAGCTAATCATACTCCTGTGGCTATCTATGCCTCAAAAGTTGATAAAACCTTTTTTGTTTATGGAGGGACCACCAGTGAAAAAGATAAGCATTTACTGATTATGATTTCTTGTTATGATCATAAAAGTGGAACATTGGCCCGCCCAGTTGTTGTGTGTGATAAGATGGGAGTGGATGATCCTCATGATAATGCTTCTCTTACTATAGATAGCGATGGATTTATTTGGGTATTTGTAAGTGGGAGGAATGTTAGTCGTCTGGGACAAGTATACAAAAGTACAATGCCATATTGTATTGATCATTTTGAGAAAAAGTATCAATCGGTAATAACTTATCCTCAGCCTTGGTATATAGAAGGTAAGGGATTTATTCATCTTTTTACGAAGTATACTGCTGAACGTACGTTTGGTAGAGAACTTTATTGGTCGACGAGTCCTGATGGAATAAACTGGGCTCCGGATAAGAAATTAGCTGGTATGGGAGGACATTATCAGCTTAGTAATGTATGGAAGAACAAAGTTGTTACTGTTTTTAATTATCATCCTGACGGAGGAGCAGATTCTCGGACTAATGTTTATTTGGTTCAGACAGAAGATATGGGACAAACCTGGCAAACAGTGGATGGTGTGACATTAACTACTCCATTGACTTCTCCGCAAAGTGCAGCTTTGGTATATGATTATCAAAAAGAGAATAAATTAGTGTACTTGAATGATTTGAATTTTGATAAAGATGGTAATCCTATTATTCTGGCAGTTATAAGTAAACATTATCAACCGGGCCCCAAAGGAGATCCCCGAGAATGGGTTGTACTTCACAGAAAAAACGGACAGTGGTACTCACATGTGTTATGCTCTTCTTCTCATAATTATGATATGGGGTCTATTTATGTAGATAATGATGTCTGGACAGTGATTGGACCGACAGAGGATGGACCGCAAAAATTTGGTACCGGAGGAGAAATTGCTTTGTGGAAAAGTTGGGATGAAGGCCAACACTGGACTAAAGTAGCAAATGTTACTAAGAATAGCCCACGAAACCATTCGTATGTTCGTCGTCCTTTATATGCTCATAATGATTTTTATGCATTCTGGGCAGACGGGAATGCTGATAGTATGTCTGTGTCAAAACTTTATTTTACAGACAAAAATGGGAGTCAGGTATACGAAATGCCCTATCGGATGAAAACTGATTATGAAAAACCAATTGCAGTATATAATCAGAATTCGTATCAACCATTTGGTGTGAATTTGGCATGTGCAGAATTTGATGAAGCAAATTTACCAGGTAAATATGATAAGCATTATACTTATCCGAAAGTAGAAGAATTGGATTATTTTAAAGATAAAGGATTGAAACTGATTCGTTTTCCTTTTAAGTGGGAAAGGATACAGCATGAGTTGAATGGTGAACTTAATTCTGTAGAGCTGAAACGGATTAAAGATTTTGTAGGTGAGGCAGAGAAAAGAAGTATAAGCGTGATTCTTGATTTACATAATTATGCACGACGTTATCACCAAGGAGTGAAATGTATTATTGGTACTAATGGGGTAACCTTAGATCACTTTGCAGATTTTTGGCGGCGTTTTGCCATGGAAATGAGTTCATTCTCCAATATCTATGGCTACGGATTAATGAATGAGCCTCATGATTTAGGGAGTTCGGTTTCCTGGTTTCAAATGGCACAGAAAGGTATTGAGGCAATAAGAAAAAGTGATCAAGAACGACCAATAATTATTGGGGGGGACGATTGGAGTTCTGCGGAGAGATGGGTAGAGAAGAGTGATACATTGAAATATTTAAAGGATCCTGTGAATAATTTGATTTATGAGGCGCATGTTTATTTTGATGCGGATGCTTCGGGAAGTTATAATGGATCATATGATACGGAGAAAGGATCTCCTACACGAGGGATAGAAAGGGTTCGGCCATTTGTTAATTGGCTTAAAAATAATCAGTTAAAAGGGTTTGTTGGTGAATATGGTGTTCCGGATGACGATGAGCGTTGGTTGGTCACTATGGATAACTTTTTAAATTATCTACAGAGCGAAGGTGTGAATGCTACCTATTGGGCAGCAGGTCCATGGTGGGGTAAATATCCTCTTAGCCTTACACCAAAAGGTGGGAAAGATGCTCCGCAAATGAAGATAGTAGAAAAATATCTTACTACCAGTTATCGGCATTGGGTAGATGGAGCACTTGCTAAAGCCGAAAAACAGGCTTTATTGATGGCCAGACATCTGAAAGATAAAGAAGGTAAATTACCGCGCTCTTTGAACTCTAATGGAGAACTAGTGACCTCTTCTTCTGATTGGTGGTGTAGTGGCTTTTTCCCTGGTGTATTGTGGTATTTGTATGAAAATAATAAGGGTAGTGAAGAACTGTTTGATTATGCTAATTTATATACTAAACGTATTGAAAAGGAACAGTTCAACACGAGTACTCATGATTTGGGGTTTATGCTGTATTGTAGTTATGGGAATGGATTTAGATTGAATCCGACATCTGAATCAGAGGGAGTTCTTATTAACGGTGCACACGCTTTATCTGCAAGGTATAATCCGGTTGTGAAGTGTATCCGTTCCTGGAATAAATGGCGTGATTATTCTTATCCTGTAATTATAGATAATATGATGAATCTGGAGATGTTAATGTGGGCTTATAAGAGAACGGGAGACGATACTTTTAAGAATATAGCCATTTCTCATGCGAATACGACGAAATTGCATCATTTTCGAGAGGATTATAGCTCCTTTCATGTGGTTGCTTATGATTTGAAAAGTGGTAAAGTGTTGCAGCGAGGGACTGATCAGGGATATGGTGACGATAGTTCTTGGGCACGTGGACAAGCATGGGCACTTTATGGGTATACGATGATGTATCGTGAGACAGGAAATGAAGATTATTTGAATTTAGCATGGCATATCGCAGATTTTATACTGAATCACCCACATCTGCCGAAAGATAAAATTCCATATTGGGATTTTGATTCTCCTGGTATACCTGATGATTATAGAGATTCTTCGTCTGCTGCTATTATCGCTTCCGCTTTGTTGGAATTGAGTAAATATTCGGAGGGTCATCGTTGTGAAAGGTACTACACAGTAGCGGAACAGCAACTTCGTATGCTTGCTTCGGATGAGTATATGGCTGAAGTAGGAACAAATGGTTTTTTTATATTAAAACATGGAGTAGGAAATATTCCTCAGAATTCAGAATTGGATGCTCCTTTGAGTTATGGTGATTATTATTTCATAGAGGCTCTTTTGCGGTATCGAAATTATTAAAAACAGAGAACATATGAGAACTATTTTTCTTTTGATATTCTTTTTACTTTTTCAGGGGGAATTAAATATGTATGCACAAGTATTACCTTCACATCCCCGTATATTAATGTCTGGTGGAGAGGAAATAGAAATTAAAGAAGCTTTATCTATGGATACTCTTTGGACTGGTTTACATCGAAATTTCCTCAAAGAATGTAATAATCTGCTTAATCGGCCATTGTTGGAAAGGAAAAAGGTGGGTATGCGGTTATTAGCTACTTCTCGAGAAGCTCTTCGAAGAATATTATTTTTGTCTTATGCGTATCGTATTACTGGAGATGAAATATATTTTCAACGTGCAGAGGAAGAATTACTTACTGTTTGTCGTTTTTCTGATTGGAATCCATCTCATTTTCTGGATGTGGCTGAAATGGTCTTAGGAGTTGCCATTGGTTTTGATTGGTTGTATACTAAGTTATCGGCTGATTCACGCAGAATCATTAGTGAAGCTATCATGACGAAAGGGCTCTTACCTGCACAGGATGAGAGATATAATTGGTATTTGAAAGCAAATCATAATTGGAATCAAGTATGTAATGCAGGTATAGCAATTGCTGCTTTGGCGGTTTATGAACAAAATCCGGAAATGTGTAGATCTCTTATTCGGCAGGCAGTAGAATCTGTAAAGCTCCCTATGGCTGAATATGCACCTGACGGGGCATATCCTGAAGGGTATTCATATTGGAGGTATGGAACAACTTTTAATGTTCTTTTATTGGGAACCCTGGAGAAAGTTGGTGATTGGGATTTGTTGCCAGCTTTGTCGTCAGGTTTTATGAATACCCCTTATTATTATGAGCAGATGGTTGGTCCAACCGGGTATAGTTTTAATTATGCAGATTGTGGTGATGAGCATGGGTTAGCACCTGTTATGTTTTGGTTTGCAAAGAAAACTGGGGATCTTTCTTTATTATGGACAGAAAAAAGCTTCATGCAAAAAGATAAATGTTCTGGCTATTTGGCAAATAGACTGTTTCCGCTAATATTTTTATGGGGTAGAAATATAGAAATAGACAAAATTGTTCCTCCTGAAAAGATGATGTGGATAGGAGGGGGCATTACACCAGTTGCATTGATGCGTACTTCTTGGACTGATAAAAATGCTTTGTATGTGGGCATTAAAGGAGGAACTTCCAGTAGTAATCATTCACATATGGATGCTGGATCCTTTGTGATGGATGCTATGGGGATACGATGGGCTATGGATTTGGGAATGCAAGACTATGAATCTTTGGAATCGAAAAAAATGCAAATCTGGAGTAATGATCAACATTCAGAGCGTTGGAAGGTTTTTCGTTATAATAATTATGCTCATAATACCCTTACGATTAATAATAAATTACATGATGTAAAAGGGTATGCGTGTTGGAAATCATTTATCGATAGTGAGGGTTTGAAATCTGCAACGATTGACTTGACTACTATTTTTAAGGATGAACTGCTCTTTTGTCAAAGAGAAATTACAATGGTAAACGGCGCTTATGTAGTGGTGAAAGATAGTGTGAAAACAGATACTACAAAGCAAGCTCTTTTACGTTGGACAATGTTGACAAGAACTCAGATAAGAGGGATACAGAAGGATGGCTTTATACTGGAGCAAGATGGGAAAAGGATGAATGTGAAAATTAAAAGTCAGAATCAGGTTCAAATAAAAAAATGGTCTGCACAATCCGGTAATAGTTATGACGCTCCAAACCCTAATGTTGTTTTGATAGGATTTGAAACTATTATTCCGGCTGGAGAGGAAGCGGTTTTTGAAACAGTTCTATGCCCGGAACAATTGGTTAATTAGTATAGGTTTAAAAAATATCATAGAATAATATGAAAATACGATTTTTTTTCTTGTTAATATGTTTTCTATCTGTTGGCTATTCTTGGCGCCTGCATGCAAAAATTGTATTACCCGCTATGTTTACGGACAATATGGTATTACAACGACAAACTGAAGTAGCTTTTTGGGGAACGGCTACTCCGAGGTGTACTGTAACAATTAAAACTTCTTGGAACAATAAAGAGTATTCGGTTAATTCATCAGATAAAGGTGAGTGGCGGACAAGAATATCTACTCCTCAGGCAGGTGGTCCATATTATATTATTGTCTCAGATGAAACGAGCATTCGTTTGGATAATGTATTAATTGGTGAAGTTTGGCTTTGTGCTGGGCAGTCTAATATGGAGATGCCAATCGGAAGTTGGGGGAAAATAAATAATTATGAAGCAGAAATTCGTTTGGCTCAATGTCCCGAAATACGTGTTTTGCATGTTGAACGTGCTGCAAGTTTGTCACCACTCAGTGATTTGAAGAAGGTACGTAAGGGGACTTGGCAGGTTTGTTTGCCGGAGTTTGCAGCAAACTTTTCTGCCGTTGCGTATTTTTTCGCTAAGAATCTTCATCGCCATTTAAATGTTCCTATTGGAGTAATTACGGCCTCGTGGGGAGGGACTATTGCAGAATCGTGGATTAGTAAAGAAGCAATAACCCGGATAACTGATTTAGATAGTTGTGAAAAGGATACTCTCAAAGAATATTCCGTTGATAGAGATGGTCCTAATATCCATTCTGTACTTTTTAATGCAATGATTCATCCTATCATTCCTTATACTTTAAAGGGAATCATTTGGTATCAAGGTGAATATAATTGTGCTCGTGCAGAACAGTATAAAGATATATTTCCGCTCTTGATTACTGATTGGCGTAAACAATGGAAACAAACGCTGCCCTTTTATTTTGTACAGTTACCTAATTTTGGAGAAAGAAATGAGGAGCCGACTGGTGCACAATGGGCTGAATTAAGAGAAGCTCAATTTGAAACATTGTGTATGGCCAATACTGGGATGGCAGTAACCATAGAACTGGGAGAAGCCAAGAATGTACATCCCAAAAGAAAGAAAGAGGTCGGTGACAGGTTGGCATTAATAGCAAGGGCTAAGACTTATGGAGAAGATATTGTTTATTCCGGGCCTCTGTATAATTCATATATCATTGAAAATAATCAGGTGAGGATTAAGTTTGATCACGTTGGTGGCGGGCTAAAGATTAAAGGAGGGGATTTGATAAAAGGTTTCTCAATAGCTGGTCCGGATCACAAGTTTTATTGGGCAGAAGCTGAAATAGATGGAGAAGAAGTAGTGGTTAGTTCTCCTAATGTTCCTTATCCACTTGCAGTGAGGTATGCTTGGGCTGCTAATCCAGAATGTAATTTGTATAACGGGGCTGATTTACCAGCCTCACCGTTTAGGACAGATCATTGGAAATAAAGTATAGTGTTGTTTTAAATTTTAATAGTATGAAAAATGTATTATTAGGGTCTGATAATAAAGAAGTTGGTTATCAGTGTAATGATTCGTATGTACATCTTGAATTACCGTCGCTGAATATAAATAAGCTTCTGTGTTTAAATACCTGGGTATTGAGACTGAACAATGCTTTGAAATAAATGATAGAGGGTTTTGTACAACTATTATAAATATTGAAAGTAAAAATAAATTTAATGGATTATCATTCTTTTCTTTCTTGTATTGATTTTACTATTGTTGCCGTTTACTTGGGGGTATTGGTCTTTATAGGATTTCATTTGAAGCGTCGTGCATCTCAGAATCTGGAATCATATTTGTTGGGGGGTAAACATATCCCATGGTATTTGCTGGGATTATCTAATGCCTCTGGTATGTTTGATATTTCTGGTACTGTATGGCTGGTTGGTATAACTATTGTATATGGACTTAAGAGTATTTATATACCTTGGCTTTGGCCTGTTTTTAACCAAATATTTCTGATGGTTTATTTATCGGCTTGGTTACGTCGTTCCAATTGTACGACAGGAGCAGAGTGGATTCGCTTTCGTTTCGGAACGGATAATGGTGCTGTGACTTCTCATTGGATTATTGTTGTGTTTGCTATTTTGGTTGGACTGGGCATGTTGGCTTACGGTTTTATTGGTATGGGTAAATTTGTGGAGATATTTATGCCATTAAAAAGCGTCTTTCCTTTTTTGTCTTTTCTTCCTGATACATATATTCCTCATGTCTGGGGTGTTATTTTTACTCTGTTTGCAGTATTCTATGCTTTGATGGGTGGAATGATGAGTATTGTTTGGGCAGATGTGGCACAATACATCATTATGGGTTTAGCTTCCGTGGCTGTAGCTATTATTGCGATATTGCATTTAGATATCATTGAGTTTTCTTCTTGGTTACCAAATAGTTGGTTTTCTCCGTGGTTTGGGCAAGAGTTAAATATGACTTGGACAGGTAAGTTTGTTGAGTTTAACAATAAAATAGGTAGTGATGGTTACCAGCTTTTCAGCCTTTTCTTTGGATTAGTTCTTTTGAAAGGTGTGTTAGCTAGTGTTGCTGGCCCGGCTCCTACTTATGATATGCAAAAAATACTGTCAACTCGTTCTCCTCGTGAAGCAGCTTTGATGAGTGGCTCGGTCACATTGGTATTGATGCCGGTTCGTTATATAATGATTACAGGCTTTGCTATATTAGGGCTTATTTTGTTTAATCAGATACAGGGGCAAATTACTACTCCTGCCGGTGTGATTGATTTTGAGTTAGTTCTTCCGGCAGTAATTAATCACCCTTGGATTCCAGCTGGAATAACTGGGTTGATTCTTGCAGGATTACTGGCTGCATTTATGTCTACTTTTGCAGGAACTTTAAATGCAGTTCAGGCATATATTGTTAATGATATTTATATAAAGTATTTTAAGAAAGATGCGACACCCAGACAAGCCAATCGTGCAAATATTGTTGTGGGTTTAATTGTTGTTGTTGTCAGTATTTGTTTTGGAGTATTAGCACAAGATGTGAATAGTGTGTTACAATGGGTTACTAGTGCATTGTATGGTAGCTATATTGCGGCGAATATCTTAAAATGGCATTGGTGGAGATTTAATGGACGTGGTTTTGCCTTAGGTATGGCTGCAGGCATGATTCCGGCATTGATTCTTCCGATAGTTCCTTACTTTGACGGAGTGTTACCTTTATACTATTTTCCGATTATTTTTATTTGCTCTATTGTTGGATGTGTATGGGGAACTTATTCAGTACCTCCTACCGATTTAGAGGTTTTGAAGGAGTTTTATAAAACAACTCGTCCATGGGGAATTTGGAAGCCTATTGATGTACTTGTTAAAGCTGAAACTCCTGATTTTAAGGAAAATTCTGATTGCTGTAGAGATCTTATTAATGTTGGAGTTGGGATTATCTGGCAGACAGCTCTGGTGGCGGCGTCGATTTATCTCGTTTTACAGCAATTCATTTATTTTATTGTAGCAGTTATTATTGTTATAATTACTTCAGTAATATTAAAAAGGAATTGGTTTAATAAACTGGAAAATTGAATTTAATAAATAATATTACAGATTATGAAATTTGGATTTTTTGATGACGATAAGCGTGAATATGTGATTACAAACCCACGAACTCCATGGCCATGGATTAACTATTTAGGAACAGAAGATTTCTTTAGC
Source organism: Bacteroides sp. 41_26 (assembly GCF_949740115.1). NCBI lineage: Bacteria > Pseudomonadati > Bacteroidota > Bacteroidia > Bacteroidales > Bacteroidaceae > Bacteroides > Bacteroides sp. 41_26. Next base: position 48,816 of record NZ_CATJGZ010000087.1, on the reverse strand, counting down.
TTGATTTCTAATACAGGAGGCGGATATACGTTTTGTAAGGATGCAAGATATAGGCGTATTACACGATATCGTTATAATAATGTACCAATAGACGACGGAGGGAAATATTTTTATATCAATGATGGGGAAAATATATGGAGTCCGGGTTGGAAACCTTGTAAAACAGAGTTGGATAAATATATTTGCAGGCATGGGTTGAATTATACGGTTATTACCGGGGCTAAAAATGGTCTCGAGGTAGAGATCTTGTATATGGTACCATTGCATACATGGGCAGAAGTTCAGAAAGTTACGTTGAAGAATACAACAAATCAAATAAAACGATTTAAAGTATTTTCGTTTGTTGAATGGTGTCTGTGGAATGCTCAAAGTGATATGGAAAATTTCCAGCGTAATCTTTCATTAGGTGAGGTGGAGGTAGAAAACTCAATTCTATTTCATAAAACAGAGTATAGAGAACGACGGAATCATTATTCTTATTATTCGGTGAATGTACCTATAAATGGTTTTGAAACGGATCGTGAATCATTTTTAGGAATGTACAATGGTTTTGATCAACCTCAGGCGGTAACTCAAGGAAGGGCATGTAACAGCATAGCACATGGTTGGTCGCCAATAGCGTCTCATTATATTGAAATTGAGTTGGGACCGGGAGAGTTAAAAGATTTGATCTTTGTTTTAGGATACGTTGAAAATGGTGAAAGTGAGAAGTGGGACGAGGAACAGAAACTAAATAAAAAGTGTGCATATGAAGTAATTGATAGATTTAATACTGTTGATTCTGTAGACCGAGCTTTTAATGAATTAAAAGAGTATTGGGACTATTTGTTGAGTGCATATGTACTGGAATCACTGGATCCGAAACTTAACCGAATGGTGAATATCTGGAATCAGTACCAGTGCATGATAACTTTCTGCTTTTCTCGTTCTGCCTCATATTTTGAGAGTGGTATAGGGCGTGGCATGGGGTTTAGAGATTCTAATCAAGACTTGATTGGCTTTGTTCATCAGATACCAGAACGAGCTCGTCAGCGTATTATTGATATTGCATCGACACAATTTTCTGATGGTGGTTGTTATCACCAGTATCAACCTCTGACGAAGAAAGGAAATAATGAGATAGGACAAGGGTTTAATGATGATCCTATGTGGCTGATTTTTGGCACTATACATTACTTAAAGGAAACGGGTGATTTTTCCATCTTACATGAACAGGTTCCTTTTGATAATCAGAAAGGATCGGAAGCTTCACTCTTCTTCCATCTTCAAGTTTCTTTTGAGCATATTGTGAATAATTTAGGGCCTCATGGTTTGCCTTTAATAGGGCGGGCGGACTGGAATGATTGTTTAAATTTGAATTGTTTCTCAAGTAATCCGGATGAGAGTTTTCAAACTACGGAAAATAAATCGGAGGGTACAAAAGCTGAGAGTTTAATGATAGCTGGATTGTTTGTAATGTATGGACGAGAATATGCAAGACTGTGTAAGATATTAAATAAGAATATTGAGGCAGAAAAGGCATACAAACATGTGGATGAGATGGTAAAGGCGGTGATGAAATATGGATGGGATGGCAATTGGTTTTTACGGGCCTATGATTATTGGGGGCGGAAGATCGGTTCGGAGGAGAATGAAGAAGGGAAAATCTTTATAGAATCGAATGGTTGGTGTGCAATGGCTCAGATCGGATTGGAAGAGGGAATGGTGGAAAAAGCTTTGGATGCGGTGAAAGAAAGATTGGATTGCCAGTATGGTATAGTATTGAACAACCCGGCTTTTTCAAAGTACTATAAAGAGTATGGGGAAATATCGACTTATCCTGAAGGATACAAGGAAAATGCTGGAATATTTTGTCATAACAATCCATGGATTATGATAGGTGAAACCATTCGTGGACGTGGAGATAACGCTTGGGAATATTATAAAAAAATATGCCCAGCTTATCTTGAGAGTATCAGTGAACTTCATAAAATGGAACCTTATGTTTACTCTCAAATGATAGCAGGAAAAGATGCTTATAAACCTGGTGAGGCGAAAAACTCATGGTTAACAGGAACAGCTTCTTGGAATTATTTTGCCATAACGCAATATATTTTAGGTATTCGGCCAGAGTATGACGGTCTGTTGATTGATCCGTGCATACCTTCTTCATGGCGTAAATTTAGGGTGAAACGCAGATTTAGGGGAGCTATTTATGATATCGTAATAAATAATCCAAAAGGAAAAATGAAAGGAGTTAAGCAAATTATAGTGGACGGTGAAAAACTTGAAGGTTCTTTCATTCCAGCGATGTTAGCCGGTAGTACTTATAAAGTTGAGGTAATAATGTAGTATTTATAAAATGAATAAACATGAGAAAGAAAATGGATGTTCGGAGAAGGGGGGATGAATTCGGGAGGAAAGGGAGGTAGTCATTGTTAATAGTATTGTGTCTGCTAGAATCTATGTTAGCGATGTAAAAAGAAGGGGATTTTTATTGTTATATGTATAGGTGTAGCATTCCCCTTTTTTATAAATTGTTGATGTTACTAATTTGATGTTGAATTAAAAAAAGTGAATCTGATGAAAATCTTGAAACTGCTATTTTGGGTTTCTCTGTTGCCCTTTGTATCTGTACAAGGTAGAATAATAAAGGTTTTGGCTATTGGGAATAGCTTTTCTGAAGATGCTGTTGAGCAGAATCTGTATGAATTGGCTGTTGGTGGTGGGGATACATTGATTATTGGAAATATTTATCGTCCTGGGCAAAGTCTACAGTCACATTGGAAAATGGCTATTTCAGAAGAAGCTTTCGAGTATAGAAAAATTGAGAATGGAAAGAAAACGAATGTTCATAAGAAAATGCATGAGTGTATTACAGATGAAAACTGGGATTATATTACATTCCAGCAAGCCAGTTATGATTCAGGATTACTGGAATCTTATGAACCCTGGTTATCTAATTTGTTGGAATATGTAAGGAGATATATTACTAATTCTACTGTAAAAATAGGGTTACATCAAACTTGGGCTTACGCTCAGAACTCGACTCATTCTGGATTCTCTGTATATGGTAACAGTCAAATAGACATGTACCAAGCTATCGTAACGGCTGTTTCCATAGTAGCTCAACGTCATGCTAATGAGATAGCGTTTGTGGTACCTTCAGGAACTGCTATTCAGAATTTGCGTAACACTTTTGTTGGAGATACTCTTTGTCGTGATGGTTATCATTTGAGTTTGGGATTAGGACGTTATACTGCGGCATGTACTTGGCTTGAGATAATAACCGGACAGAATCCCGAAACGAGCTCTTATAGTCCTTCTTCATTGACAGAGCAAGAGGTTTTGTTAGCAAGAAAAGCAGCGCATACAGCTGTCCTTTATCCCTATGCTTCTGTTAGGATTGATGAATAGGGATTTTAATATGGTACTGTTCACTATTTTGTGTAGATAGAAGGCACTCTCCATAATATTGTGGACAGTGCCTTGGAAAACGTTATTTCTTTTCCTTCTTTAGTGCTTTCTCAATTTCATGGCTCAGACTGTCTGTTGGGATATCTCTTGCAAGTATCCTGCCGCCCGGAGATACAAATATATTGGTTGGTAATTTCAGTATGGCATATTGTTTGGCAGTCTCCAGATTCCACCCAGTAAAGGTACATACCTGTTCCCAGGTTAGTGTATCCTGCTTTATCTTATTTTTCCAGTCTTCTTTATTTATGTCGAACGAAATACCTAATATGCCAAACTCTTTGTTCTTTTTATACTTATTGTTTATCTTGCGCAGTTCCACATTTGTAGAATCACACTCTTCGCACCAGGATGCCCAGAAATTGATGAGCATATATTTGTCTTTGAACTTATCTAAGCGTGTTACTTTTTCTCCTTTTTGATTGGGAAGGCTGAAGAAAGGAGCTGTCTTGCCTTCATTCACTTTTTCTATTTGGGTGATATTTTCGGTCAACTGTCCAATGGAAGGTTTATCTTGAAGTACTCCTGCCATCACATCAATCAGCTCTTTTATCTTTTTAAAGTCAGGAGTCTCCTTTTGTACAAAATACTTGTCCAGCAGATAAATGCTGACGAAAGAATTGTTGTGCTGGCGGATAAATTCTTCTGCTTTTGCTTCGAGCATTTTTTCGGAGGGTATGCCCGGCCCTTGCAGCGTTGCCTGGAAGGCAGAGAACTCTTCATTATAAATATTTCCCTCAATATTCAGGTGGTCCAGGTTGTTTGCATTCCCTTGTACCTTGATTTTCTCTTTTTTATCAAGAAAAATCGGATACTCTGTTTCCCCTTTCAAGAGTAGCATGGCTGTGGTGATGGTGTCTATTTTTAATGAATGAGAGAACTTGTCTCCTTTCACATATATAGTATCTATATGCTGGTAGAGCCCGTCGATGCCGTATAAATAGATTGTATCGTTTCCCAGTCCTTTTATTTCTCCGGTTATGCTTGTTGTATCTGCATTTTTCTTGCAGCCTGTCAGGCAGATTATCAGGATGAGCAGGATATTTATTTTCTTCATTTTTACATCTTTTCTGCGAAAGTACGGGTTTTATGGATAAAAAAAAAGAATTGCTCACCATAAATGGTGAGCAACTCCTTTTTTTTCAAATAAAAAACGAAGGATTCGTTTATTTGATAATATTCATAAAGTCTGAGTTAACGAAGTATTTTGCGAACTCAAGATCAGTTGCAGCTTTCTTAGCTAATGAAGAGTCTTTAGCAACTGCGCTTTTCAGACTGCTTGTTAACATAGAAAGATTGTTAGTTCTTGCACCTAATACAGCCATCAGATAGTCTGTGTAAGCATCCGGTTTTTCTACACCAGCCAATGTGTTTTTAGCTTTGTTGTAGTCCTTAGCCAGGATCTGAGCAAGAGCAGCACTATTTGTCTTAGCGTCACCGAATGAGTTTACAGCTCTTTCATACTGACCCTGTGCAATGTACAGGTTACCCATTGTTTCGCCCAGTTCTTTAGCACCAGAAGCCTTACCTAAGTAAGATTCAGCAGCGCTCTTATCACCTTTAGCCAAAGCTACAAGACCTAAGTTCATGTTAACTTCAGGAGCAGCCTGAATGTTAGCAGCTTTCTTCAGGTATGATTCAGCTTTGTCAATGTTACCAGCCTGATAAGCCAATTTACCAAGGTTGTTGAATGCACGGTAGTCATTCGGGAACAACTCAGTAGCTTTTGTGTAGATTACTTCTTTCTTACCATTGTCATTAGTCAGCGTTGCAGCATACAACAATTCTTCCAAAGTCAGTTCTTTAGGATTAGAAGAAGCCAAAGAAGCGATTTCGTCGTCAGACTTACCAATAATTTCATAATTCAAAGTCAAACGAGAACGACGCAATTGTGGCAGGATTTCGTCAGCCAAAGTTTTGTAAACAGAAGAGATGTTTTTGATTTCTTGTTCTCTTTGTTCAGGATCCTGATACATAGAGAGTACGCGAAGGATCAATTCTTTGTCCTGGATGTTTGATTTAGAAACCAGTTCCTGGAAACCTTCCCAGTCCTGAGCTGTGTATTTAGCATCGATAGCTGCATCGATCTTAGCTTTCTTAAGGTCTTTGCTCAACATCTTAGTAGTGTTGTCTTCACGGTTTTCGGCCAGCTTAGTGTTCAAACCTACACCACCATCAGGAGATGCATAAGCAGAAACTTCAATGTTGCTGATTTTTTTGTTAGCAGCATCGTTTACGTTAGCTACTTCCTTGTTGAATTCTTTAGCAGTCTTCAATTCGCTTGCACGAATGTTAGCCTGTTGGATAAGGAACATAATGTTAGCATTGTGTTTCTCTTTGATGATACGTTGGAAAGCGTCGTCACCGTTAGCAGGGTTAGCACTTTGCAGCGTGTTTTCAATCAATTCTGAAGTAGAAATCACACCATCAGCAATTTTCACAGCAGGGATAGCTACTGTCTTGTTGCCGATTTTAGCATTGAATTCAAGGTACAATTCAGACTTAGCCATTTCAGGAACATAGTCAAATGAAGTTTTCATCGTGTAGTTACCACCCATCTTGTAAGAGATAGTCTGGTCGTTACCTTCAACTTTTTCACCTTGGAATACTGCAGGTTGGCCTTTAACTTCGCCACCATTCCATCTTAAAACCGGAGTTACTTCTACAACGGCTTTCTTTTTGAAATACTTTTCAGGAAACTTTCCGTTGATAGTTACAGGAACTTTACCACCCACTGCTTCCAACACCTGCGGAGTTGTAGTAAAGTAGTCAGATGATAATTCACCCATTTTGCTGCAAGACGAAAATGCAACAATCAATGCCATAAGGAAAGGCAAATAAAGCTTCTTAATCATTTTAGGTATAAATTAAATGTTTGTAATTGAAATATTCGTCCATTCATGCCTTTTCCATTTAACCCGGAAAAAGTAACGCAAAGATATTAAATATTAAGATATATATATAGCTAAAGTATTGTTTTTATTATAATTTAATGAAATCAGCCTTTCTTTTCTTGACGATATTTAATATTACGCGGGTGATGCTCTATTATTTCACTCCGTAACATGTTCCGATCGATGTGAGTATATATCTCCGTAGTGGCAATGGATTCATGACCAAGCATACATTGAATAGCTCGTAAATTGGCTCCTCCTTCCAGCAAATGAGTGGCAAATGAATGACGAAATGTATGCGGACTGATATTCTTGGTGATACCGCTTATCTGTGCGAGTTCCTTGATGAGGTGGAAGACCATAATACGGGATATGTTTTTACCCCATCGGGCCAGAAAAACAAAATCCTCATATTCTTTTTTTATTTTTCCCCGGTTCCGGTCAATAAAATATAGTTGTATCTCTTTAATAGCTCGTGGAGAAATCGGTACCAGACGTTGTTTGCTGCCTTTACCTTCTACTTTGATAAAACCTTCATCAAAATAAAGATCGGAAAGCTTTAAATTGGTCAGCTCGGATACGCGTAAACCGCAGCTATACAAGGTTTCCAGCATGGCACGGTTGCGCTGGCCTTCGTTTTTACTAAGGTCTATGGCTGAGATGATGGTATCAATTTCTTCAACTGTTAGTACCTCTGGTATTTTAAAGCCAATTTTGGGGCCTTCAAGCAGTTCGCTGGGATCGGCTTCTATATAGTCGGCCATAATGAGAAAGTGGAAGAAAGATTTGATACCTGAAATAATTCGTGCCTGCGAACGTGGGTGAATACCAATATCATGCAGTCCGGCAGAGAAGCGTTCCAGATCGTTCAGACAAACATCCAGAACTCCGGTATTCTCTGCTTGCAGGAAGTTGAGTAGCTTACTCAGATCGGTCATGTAAGCATCCTGCGTATTTTTAGACAGAGACTTCTCCAACTTTAGATATTGTTGGTACTTTTTGATTATCTGCTCTTGTGTATCCTTCTTCTCGGTTTTTTCGTTTATTTTCATTTCTTTTTTCTACCTTTGCTCCGCGAAGATAGGTTGCACCTCAGCAAAATACAAATAAATTTGCTTCTACATTCGGTTTGCGCTATCTTTGCACCCTGAAATAATGTTCCCGAGACAAAGGTATTAAAATTAGTAGGATTGTGTTATGAGGATACAAATTATTAATGGCCCCAATATTAATCTGCTGGGCAAGCGTGAACCTTCCATATATGGTAGTGTTACATTCGAAGACTATCTGGCTGAACTCCGCAAAGCGTATAAGGATATAGAAATTAACTATTTTCAATCGAATATTGAGGGAGAAATGATTGACTGCATTCAGCAGGCGGGTTTTGAAGCAGATGGTATTATTTTGAATGCGGGGGCATATACACATACGTCTATTGCTTTACAAGATGCTATTCGTGCGGTGACTGCTCCGGTAATTGAAGTACATATTTCTAATGTACACAGTCGTGAAGATTTTCGTCATGTGTCTATGATTGCATGTGCCTGTAAAGGAGTCATTTGTGGTTTTGGGCTCAATTCATACCGTCTGGCCCTTGAGGCTTTAAGATAATAATGTGAGAATAAAATAGATTCATATAATTAATGTGTAAATAAGCCGGAGGACAATTGGCATATGGGCACATTATCAAAATTAAATAATTATTTAAGATGTTGCTGAAACAGACTAAAATCGTAGCTTCCATCTCAGACAGACGCTGCGACGTAGACTTTATAAAACAGTTGTTTGATGCCGGAATGAACGTTGTTCGTATGAATACCGCGCATGCCAGCCGTGAAGGTTTTGAAGCTTTGATAGCTAATGTACGTGCCGTTTCCAACCGTATTGCCATCCTGATGGATACCAAAGGGCCGGAAGTACGAACTACTGCTAATGCCGAACCTATTCCTTTTCAGATTGGAGAGAAAGTGAAGATTGTTGGTAACCCTGACTTGGAAACAACCCGCGAATGTATTGCTGTTTCATATCCCAATTTTGTACATGATCTGAATATCGGTGGAACGATTCTTATTGATGATGGTGATCTTGAACTTCGTGTGATTGATAAAACAACTGACTATTTGCTTTGTGAAGTGCAAAATGAGGCTGTCCTGGGTAGTCGTAAAAGTGTGAATGTTCCGGGGGTGCGAATCAACCTGCCTTCGTTGACAGAGAAAGACCGTAATAATATATTGTATGCTATAGAGAAGGATATCGATTTTATAGCACATTCGTTTGTACGTAACAAGCAGGATGTGCTTGATATTCGTACCATTCTTGATGAGCATAATAGTGATATTAAAATTATTGCCAAGATTGAAAATCAGGAAGGTGTTGATAATATCGATGAAATCCTTGAAGTGGCTGATGGTGTGATGGTAGCGCGTGGTGATCTGGGTATTGAAGTACCGCAGGAACGTATTCCGGGTATCCAGCGTACACTGATTCGTAAGTGCGTGTTGGCAAAGAAGCCGGTTATTGTAGCTACACAGATGCTTCACACTATGATTAATAATCCGCGTCCGACTCGTGCGGAGGTAACTGATATTGCTAATGCTATCTATTATCGTACTGATGCTTTGATGCTGAGCGGTGAAACGGCTTATGGTAAATATCCGGTAGAAGCCGTGAAAACGATGACTGCTATTGCCGCACAAGCTGAAAAAGATAAACTGGAAGAGAACGATATCCGCATTCCGTTGGATGAAAATAGTAATGATGTGACTGCATTCCTTGCCAAGCAAGCTGTGAAAGCTACAGCCAAGCTGAAGATGCGTGCTATTATTACTGATAGTTATAGTGGACGTACTGCCCGTAACCTTGCTGCTTTCCGTGGTAAATATCCTGTGCTGGCCATTTGTTACAAGGAGAAAACCATGCGTCATCTGGCTCTTTCTTATGGGGTGGAAGCGATCTATATGCCCGAATTGGCTAATGGACAGGAGTATTACTTTGCTGCACTACGCCGTCTGTTGAAAGAAGGACGTTTGTGTCCTTCGGATATGGTAGGTTATTTGAGTAGTGGTAAAGCGGGAACCCAAACTTCTTTCCTTGAAATCAACGTTGTGGAAGATGCTTTGAAACACGCTGAAGAAACGGTACTGCCTAATAAGAACAGATATTTATAATTTATAATTGGACGATTTACAATTTACGATTGAAATCACTTCTGATAAACAAGAGTTATTTCAATCGTAAATTGTAAATCGTCCAATCGTAAATCCTTTTTCTCTTTCTATGGATACTATAGACGATTACATCCTGAGCCATATAGATGATGAAGGCGATTATCTGAAAGCCTTGTATCGTGACACACATGTTAAACTACTTCGTCCTCGTATGGCTTCCGGCCATTTGCAGGGAAGAATGTTGAAGATGTTTGTCGAGATGATTCGCCCCCGGCAGATACTTGAAATAGGTACGTATAGTGGTTATTCTGCTCTTTGCCTGGCCGAGGGACTTCCGGAAGGAGGAATGCTTCATACATTTGAGATTAATGATGAACAAGAGGATTTTACACGTCCCTGGCTGGAAGGATCGGCTTATGCTGATAAAATAAAGTTCTATATCGGTGATGCCCTTGAACTTGTTCCCGGATTGGGTATTGTGTTTGATCTTGCCTTTATAGATGGGGATAAGCGTAAATATATCGAATATTACGAAATGACGCTTGCACATCTTTCCGCCGGAGGTTATATTATAGCTGATAATACTTTATGGGACGGTCATGTTCTGGAAGAGCATCCGCATAGTAACGATTATCAAACAATTGGTATTAAAGCGTTCAATGATCTTGTGGCAAAAGATACAAGGGTAGAGAAGGTGATACTTCCTTTGCGGGATGGGCTGACGATTATTCGCAAGAAATAGTGCTAACTTAGTGGGTATGCTATTTCGATAATGAAAACTAAAAATATCATATAAATAGCCTGTCAAGCGATATATTTCTGTAACTTTGTGTTTTATATGAGTAGGTGAAGGTCGCCTGCTCAATATGAATAATTACATTTAATAAACCTGATAAATAACTTTATGGAAACAACCAGACAGAATAAGATATCCCGTTTGTTGCAAAAAGAATTGAGTGAAATCTTCTTGTTACAAACTAAGGCGATGCCCGGTATACTGGTGTCGGTAAGTGCAGTTCGTATTAGTCCTGATATGAGTATAGCGCGTGTATACCTTAGTATTTTTCCTTCTGAAAAGGGAGAAGAGATGGTAAAAAATATCAATAACAACATGAAATCTATCCGGTATGAGCTCGGAACGCGGGTTCGTCACCAGTTGCGTATCATTCCCGAACTGAAATTCTTTGTGGATGATTCATTGGATTATATAGAAAAGATAGATTCTCTTTTGAAGTGAACCTGCCCTTTTATATAGCCCGGCGCTATCTCTTTTCAAAGAAGAAGCACAATGCCATCAATATTATTTCCGGCATATCAGTATGTGGGGTAGCACTTGCTACGCTGGCGCTTGTCTGTACACTTTCTGTATTTAACGGTTTCCAGGATATGGTGGCCAGCTTTTTTACAGCGTTCGATCCGGAACTGAAGATTAGTATTCGGGAAGGTAAGGTTTTCGATGGACAAGACGAACGCATACAAGCGATTCGTGCCTTGCCGGAAGTTGTTGTATTCACCGAAACGCTGGAAGAAAATGCGATGGTACAGTATAAAGACCGTCAGACAATGGCTGTAATAAAAGGGGTGGAAGATAACTTTGAGGATCTTACGTCTATTGACAGCATTCTTTATGGGGCAGGGGATTTTCTACTTCATGATTCCATAGTAGATTATGCTGTGATGGGTATCGAACTGGTTTCGACGCTGGGTACAGGTATACAGTTTGTTGATCCGTTGCAGATTTATACCCCTAAGCGGAATGCTAAGGTGAATATGGCAAATCCTTCTGCTTCTTTTAATATGGAGTATCTTTTTTCTCCGGGTACTGTCTTTGTGGTCAATCAGCAAAAGTATGATAGCCGTTATATTCTTACTTCCCTTGATTTTGTGCGTCGGATGCTTGATTATACAACCGAAGTCTCTGCTATTGAATTGAAATTAAGTCCTGGTGTAAGTGCCTCTTCCGCCAAATCAAAGATTGCATCGATATTGGGTGATGACTTTGTTGTGCAAGATCGCTATGAGCAACAAGAAGACGTATTTCGGATTATGGAGATAGAGAAATTGATTTCATATCTTTTTCTCACGTTTATTTTGATGATTGCCTGTTTTAATGTAATAGGTTCTCTTTCTATGTTGATTCTTGATAAGAAAGAGGATGTTGTGACTTTGCGCAATTTGGGAGCGGATGATCGTTTGATTTCCAGAATATTTCTTTTTGAAGGGCGTCTGATTTCTCTTTTTGGTGCTATATCCGGTATTGTATTGGGATTGATTCTCTGTTTGATACAACAAAAATTTGGTATTATCTCTTTAGGTGGTGGAGGAAACTTTCTGGTGGATGCCTATCCGGTCAGTGTACATTTTTGGGATGTAGTGTTGGTGTTTGTAACGGTATTTGCCGTTGGCTTTCTTTCGGTGTGGTATCCGGTGCGTTATCTTAGTAAACGATTGCTCTCTTCAGGAGGGAAATAATAAATAACGATGTCTGTCAAATGACTTCTACATAAAAAATAGCGCCCCATATAATTTAGTACTAAATTATATGGGGTGCCTAAAAAGGATTCTTTCTTTTCTGTTACTGAATAACTATCTTATAAGTACTAATTGTATTGTCTTTTGTTCGGATACATACAATGTATATACCTGTTGAGTCTACAGCTACTTCAATGCTCTGATTAGCTTCACCATTTGCTATGACTTGTCCGGTAGAAGTGAGTACGGAGTAAGTACAATCTTCTGTAGGGATAATTGTAATATTGGTATCAGTAGCATAAATTCGGGCTATATTCTCATTCGTTTTTTCCAGTCCTGTTCCTTGTGTTATTACACAGGAAGTTGTCTGATAGGGTTCATTGTAATCTGTATAATCAGGATATGCTTTGGAAGAGATAACACAGTAGATTGCACCATCTGGTATGGTATTGAAACGGAATTTACATCCTTCTGTTACCGTGTAGTCTTTTCCTGCACTAAGTTTTTCACCCGTACTGGCAAGATACCATTCAAAAGTAGGATAGACCCCATTTGGGAAGTATGAATCGGCCAATCCTTTCTTTTTCACATACCAGTCCGAAAAATCAATTGTTTCATCAGTCTTATAACTGCTTGCCAATTCATATTTCATCACTTTATCTTTCTGATATATATATGACATTTTTATCTTCTCACCTTCGGGAAAGTTTGGCATGATCATATAATTGTATGAGCAGTCGATTTCCAGAATCTGATTCAGACTTTCGGGAACCAGTATCTTTGTCAACTCGTTATATGAGCAATCCAGATACGTCAGGTTGATATAAGAACTTATATCCAGTGTTTTTAAGCCATTTTCTTTACATGTCAGAGAGGTCATGGTAGCTGCATTTTCCGGAAGAGTCGCTTCTTTTATTCCACTACAATTCAACATCTGTAGATTGGTGTATTCTTTCAGATTAATGCTGGCTAATGCTGTATATTCACAATTTAATTCTGTTAAAGCTGTTTTTACAGTCGGAAGAGTAAGAGTTGCGAGTTTGGTATTGCTCTTACAGATTAATTTACTCAGCTTACTACATGTATTAACATCCAATTCTTCTAATGAAGAATTATTGGTGGCTTCTAATGAAGTTAAATTGGTATACTTACTCAAATCTATTGTCTTTGAGGATAGTTTTTTCAGGATGACAGTTTCTAAATTCTCTGTTTCGTCTGGCAGAACAATTGTGGCGGCACCGGATGGAGCATAATTCAGATTTTTCAGTCCTGACCAATCATGTATGTCCAGATTTCTTATATTACTGTTTTCAATAGTCAGGCTGGTTATAGTTGCTATATTTTCAGGGTATGTTATTGTTGCGATTTTAGAACTTTCTTTTATAGAAAGTATTTCCAGTGCTGTACATCTGCTTAGATCAACTCCAGTGAGATAATCGCAGTAGGCTAAAGAGATTTCCTTTATTTTGGCTGCATCTGTATAAATCTTAATAATCTTTGTATCTGTAGGTGTACCTTGTATAGATGTTTTTGTTGAATTTATAACTTTATCAACCAGATTTCCATCTCCCCAGTCTATTTGAATGGTTGTATTATCTTCTGTTGCCCCAATAGAAAAGCCAATGCTCCTTTCATTGGATGTAGTGAGGCTGATAACCGGATCGGCTGCTTTCTCGATAATTACATCCGTAGTACGATAAGGAGAGTTATAATCCTGATAATCAGGATATGCCTTAGAAGCAATAACACAATAGGTATTACCTTCAGGGACTGTATTGAACCGGAATTTTGCAGGTTCTGTCACAGAGTAATCTTTTCCTTCTTCCAGTGGTTCTTTGCTTCCATTTACATACCAGGTGAAGGTAGGATAAACTCCTTCCGGGAAATAAGAGCCTTTGATACCTTGTTTAAGAACATAAAGTTCGGATAGGTCTATTATATCATTTGTGGTATATCTTTCACTTAGAGTGTATTGTGAAACTTTCTCTCTCTGGTCCATATAGGTCAAATCGATCTTCTCACCTTCCGGGAAGTTGGGTAAAAACAGATAGTTGTAAGAACAGTCGATATTGATATCCTGGTTCGGATTCCCGGGAACTTTTATCTCTGTCAGTTCGTTGTATGAACAATCCAGATACGTTAGGTTGGTACATGAACTTATATCCAGTACTTTCAGGCCATTTTCTTTGCAAGTCAATGAAGTCAAAGTAGACGGATCTTCGGGGAGGATTGTCTCTTTGGTCCCGCTACAATTTAATACCTGCAATTTGCTATATTCTTTTAAGTCTATGGCTGTTAGTGCAGTATATTCACAATCCAGTTCTGTTAAAGTTGTTTTGATTTCCGGTAGAGTAAGAGTCGTTAGTTTGGTATCTCTTTTACAAATTAGTTTTGTTAACTTGCTGCATTTACTCACATCCAGTGTTTCCAATGCAGAGTGAGAGGTTACTTCAAGAGAAGCCAGATTGACATATTTGTTTAAATCTATAGCTTTTAATGATAATTTACTGAGAACGATACTTTCCAGGTTTCCGGCTTCGTCGGGTAATACAATAGTACTGATACCGTAAGGACTATATTTTAGGTTTTTGAGGCCAGACCAATTATGTAAGTCTATATTTTTTATACTGCTATTGTCAATGGTGAGATTCTCCAGTGTGGTTATATCTTCCGGATAGACAATGGAAGTAATTTTAGAGCTTTCCTTTATTGATAAGGTTTGCAAAGCTGTACATTTACTTAAATCGACGCCTGTGAGGTAATCACAATAAGCTAAAGAAACTTCCTTTATCTTAGCTGCATCTGCATAAATTTTAATATTTTTTGTTCCTGCAGGAGTACCCTGTATAGAAGTCTTTGCGGAGTTTATAACTTTATCAACGAGGTTTCCATCTCCCCAGTCTATCTGTATAGAAGTATTATCTTCAGTAGCTCCTAAGGAGAAACCAATAACTCTTTCATTGGATGTAGTTAAAATGATAGCCGGCTCAGCTGCTTTTTCAATAGTAGTATCGGTAGTCCGGTACGGAGAATTGTAATCCTGATAAGCCGGATAGGCTTTGGAGGCAATGACACAATAAACACTATTTTCGGGAACTATATTGAATTTGAATTTTCCAGGCTCAGTTGTTATGTAGTCCTTTCCTTCTTCCAAGGGATCGCTGTTTCCGTTTGTATACCAGTTGAAGGTAGGATAAACTCCATCTGTAAAGTAGGAACCTCTAATTCCTTTTTTAGAAACGTAAAATTCAGACAGGTCAATAATGTCATTTGTTGTATAACTTTCATTTAAAGTGTATTGTGATACTTTTTCCCGCTGGTCCATATAGTATAAAGTGATGTTTTCACCTTCGGGAAAATGAGGCATGATCATGTAATTGTATGAACAGTCTACAGACAGATTTTTATCCGAACTGGGAGTTTGGATAGAGGTAAGAAAGTTATAAGTACAATCCAGATTTGTCAGATTGGTATATTTACTGATATCCAATGTCGTCAGACCACATTGTTGTAACGTTAAGTCATTCAGAATATCTGTATTTTCCGGAAGTATCAATGTTTCTAATGTTGCATCTGCATTGGATAAGGCAAGTGTCTTAAGCTTTGTACATTTACTTGCGTCAAAAGAAGCCAGATTGAGATATCTACAGTTGATCTTTGTCAATTGATTCTCTGTAGAGGAAGGGAGAATAATTTCAGTTACACCTTGGCAACTTGAACAGGACAGTTCTGTTAATGCCAGACATTTACTGAAATCAAGTACTTTTAGAAGTTTATTGGAAGAGATTTCAATCTTTTTCAGCTTATTGGCATCTCCGTATACGTTGACTGAAGTACCCGAAGCGGAACCATTGACTGCTGTTCCGGTTGTTTTAACCGTTTGTTCTATTGCTCCCTCACCAAAGTCTACCTGGAAAACTGTTTCTTCAGTTGCATACAGTTTAAAACTGATTTTACCGGCAGTACAAGTCATGTTGATAATAGGTTCATCTTCATTTTTCTCTGCCCATACGCCAATGACTATCAGTGACATAAGACAGGTAATAAGTAGTCGTTTTTTCATATCTTCCGATGTGTATTAGTGAATAAATATTGTCCGGGACGTCAAATACGGGATTTTACGCCCGGACAATTGTTAAGAATAAAGTAAAGAGAGAGAGTTTTATTTTTTGATGACTTTTATAGAAGCATTGATAGAGTCGCCTCCAACTCTTATCAGGTAAATGCCTTCGGCCCAGTTTGACCCCGTAACAGTTATATTAGCTTCATTTGTAGTCTTCTCATAAACGGTTTGTCCGTTAGCATTGAATACACGAATTAATTTCGATGTATTATCTCCGGTTTTTATGTTGAAGTCAGAGTGGAATACCGTTGGATAAACGCTGATCTTATTGTCTTCTACCTTGTTGATAGAAGTTCCTTTTACCTGATGGAAAGTCATTTCCGGTGATAAATAGAAAGAGAATCCGGTTTTATCAATCTCGTTAAATGGCCAGGGAAGATCAGGTACACAATACCATCCTCCGTTAAGATTTAACTCTGCGGCTCCTGCTGCATGAATCCGGACATAAGCAGAAGCAACTTTATCTGCTCTGTACACATCACAAACCAAAGCTAATTTGGTAGTTGCATCCGGTACGATAGATTCGTCCAGTTCTATAGATAAATAGAATGTTCCTTTGACTTTTATAGGAGTTGCAAATTTAATTTTTCTGATGACATCTTCGTAGTCTACAGAAGTGGTACCGAAAGCACCGCTCATTGTTGTAACATATTCTCCAAATACATTATCCGGATCCGGTGCTCCCCATTTCTCTCCATATAATCTGACTTTTACAGGTTTACCTTTGTTAGTGGTAGCTGCTTTGTATACATACAATCTGAAATGAACGGCACTGACGGTTGCTTCAGCGTCAGCAGGCAGTTCAAATCTTTCAGCAAAGGTGGTATAATATCTATTTATACCACTAACGTAGTCATTTGAACCAGGAACATCTGTTTCCGGCATGAACAGTCCATCGTACATATCAGAACTGTTAGCAACAATGTCTGTAACATCCTCTTTTCCTAAAATACCTACATTTACAATGTCTGAGAATGAATCAGTGGATTTAGAGTTTGTTACAGTCAACAGAGGTTTGTAATCTCCACTCTCCGAATAGGTTACAACCGGACTTTCTTCGGTAGTAGTAGCCGGATTCCCGAATGTGTTCCATTGGTAATCAGTTGCATATTTAGACTGATTAATAAATGAGATAGGTTGTTCCGGATATACATAACGCAAGCGTTCTTTTATATGATTGGCATGAGTTGACCAAAGACCACCGTACGCAACGTATTTAGCTACAGCCGGAAAAGGATTTTCATTATCATAGACTTCAAAATTGTCTATTCCTACACCGTTTGCAGCAGTCGTGGTGAAACCAATTCCGAAGTAATAGATGCCATCGGTTTCAGGTATGAAATCAGCTTCTACTTTCTTCCATTCCTTGTACTTGATATTTTTTAAATCTACCAATGTGATACAATCAGCTTCCTTTGATTGTCCTTTACCAACAGTAAAACGTAAGCTTTCGCTCTTATTGGCAGACTCGGAGAGTCCCGGAGCCAATAACCAGAAACTGGCATGGTAAATTTTTCCGGCTTTCATCTCAAATCCGGGAGTATATGCCCAGTTATTTTCTGTTGCAGAAGAATAGGTACCGAGGCAATTAGGTTCGGAATATATATTTTTCCAACCATTGAATGTAGTGATGGCAAAAGCATCTTTGTCACCTGTACAAACCCATCCTTCGGGAACAGTCCGAATCTCATAACTATCAAAATCATTAGAATAGGGTAAAGTACCTAATGTAGTGGCCCGCGTTGTTACTGTCCGGGAGTTTGTTACTTCCGGTGTACCTACTTTCTCCGTTTTATTTCTTTGTGGCTTGATTTGTTGGGCATTCACCTGTGAACAAGCTAAAAAGACGAATAAAACCATCTGAATAAAAATGTAAAAACTCTTTCTTTTCATATTCGTAATTTTTATGTGGTTATTTAATGTATCTGATTGTTTTGAACCAAACGACGTCCGGGTTATCGTTTCTTCTGAATGTGATTTCACTCGGACTTTTCAGGTTGTTATAAGTCATGTTGTATGGTTCGTCATCACTCATGTATCCCAGAATCATTTTGAAATATTCCATATAGAAGTATCTGGCAAAATCATCTCCTCCTCCGGCGAAAATTATTTTCACCTGGTCGGCATCTTTTATCGGAACGAAGTCCATATAAAAATTAGCACTATACAATTTTCTGTCATTAATCGAATAACTGTATATAGTAAATACTTGATAAGGACTTTGTAAAGAGGCCTGTTGTAACTCTTCCGGACCTTGTCCATAAAGGTCTTTTTTCATGTTTTCGGCAGCAGTATTCCACATGGTAGTAAATCGGGGACCCATCTGTTTCGTGTCAAAGAACCAGTTACCTTTTTTTGTTACAAATGCTTCTCCTAAAGGCATTTGTGTGATTTGTACATTCTCTGCCCCTTCATCTGTACAAGTCAGGTGAGTTCTATCTTCCGAAGCAGTGAAATTCTGTATTGTTTTTCCTGCAATGGTTACGGGCTCTTTGAATTTGATGCCATCTGTAGTATAGATATAGGCCATTCCTTCGGCTGATGAACTGACTCCTTCCGGCAGATTGAAAGTCTGGTAACGTCCTATTTCCTCGGATTCTTCCATTTCTATAGTAGTACCATTTACATTCAAACGCATGGTGAATCCAGGGAAAGCTTCTATCATCTTATCCAACTTATTGCTGTAACTTTCCCATGTCATGTCATTGGGCAGAGGGATCATTTGCATTTTAGTCCCATTCTTTTTCCCCTTTAATTCGATTTTGTCTTTGGCTACATTAAGAATGATGAATTCATAGTCGCCCTCGTAACCAAGTCCATCCGGATTGGGATCGGAGAATTGGTGCAGTATGTGATTGTATGTATCAAAACTTAATATAGGGCCCATATCTCCCTTTATCTGATACATACTTGTAACCTGGTCGCCCGGTGATTCCAGTATGGGCGATTCTGCGGTAATACTTACTTCTCCCTGTTCGGAGAAGACCATGTAGAAACGGAAGCCTCCGTATTTGTTATCTTCGGGATAGTATTCAAAAATCCATCCGTTTTCCGAATCAGTCAGTATTTCCTTACACTGTTGCAACATTGCATTCATCCTGTTGGCAGAAGAACTGTCGAATATGTTTTTTTCATCTGAGCATGAAGTAATGCACAATGTAAACAAAGCAATGATAGTATAAGCTAATTTATTCATTGTATGTTGTTTTTTCATTTAAAATTGAATCAATATCTCCGGAACGTCTGATGATAATGGTTCTTAACTCATCAATGTCAATATTCCATGCAGTCATTAGCCATTCTTTTGCCATATCGAACTTGGTCTGTATTTTGGCAGCTCCCTCCGTTCCTGCATTTGCCAGCATGTTTTCCCAGAAACCATCCGGTTTAACAAGATAGTTGGCTATTATTTCTACAAAGTCTTCTTGTGGTTCCATACCTGCATAAGGAGTAACGAAACCAAGTTTCCAGGCTTGTTGCTCGGTTCTGTTTTGCCAGCCGGTAGACGAATAATCGGCTGCGGATATCTGATTATATTCGGTAGGATAGTTCTTTTTCTGATGCAGGATATGAGCAAATTCATGATGCATTGTTTCAAAATAGTATTCATTCAGCATCTCTACATCTGTAGGATCTATGGCATTCACCTTATATAATATGACTTTGATACCAGCTTCTGCCGAACCTAATACTTCTGTAGAAGAAGAGGCATTGATGGCTGATGAACCAACCAGCAGAATGACTTTGGGCGCATAGGTTCTCATGAAGTCTTTATTTTTTCCGGTTTTGTCAAATATTTCATCATAAGATTCAAGCCACAGATACTTGATAATTTTTGCCAGCTTTTTTGACTTCTCCACTTCGGCCGGAATAAGATTGTATGACATGTCTGCTTCTATGTCTTCCATCCGGTATTTGAAATCAATATTATATTCTTTCACATAGTTTTGAAGCAACCAATTGTCAAATTCTGTGCGCTCACGAGGAGTTGTATCAAAAATACTTTCTCCGAACTTATCATCAGAGCAGGAAGATATCATCACTCCGGTTAAAAAGATTACTAATGTGTATAATAAAACCTTCTTCATATGTTTCTGTACATTTATTTATTATTATCTGGGATTAGGTTGCATACCGGCTCCGATTGCATCTGCAGGTAATTGTAACACTCTTCTGGGGTCGTTTTTAGTCAGGATATCATCGGCTTGTCCGGATATATTGTGTTTGATTTCGATACCGAACCGTTTAATATCAAACCACCTAAGACCTTCGTGTACAGTTTCTATACGTCGGAAGTGCAAAAGACAGTACATAAAGTTTAGTTGCTTGTCACCGTCAATCTCAAACATTGGGTTTAATTCCGGACGCAATGCTTTATCTGCTGTTTTATAATAAGCATTGATGTAATCTTCAGTCAGCGGTTTTACCCCTTTCATCGTGTGTGAATCATACCAGGAAATCAAATCCTTTGCTGCATTGGAATAATCTTTCATATGAATATATGCTTCTGCGCGGCAAAGTAGTGTTTCATCAGTAGTGAAAACCGTATTTACGATATTCAGATACCCTATACCTGATATGACATCCGTATACTCAATAAATCCATAGAGTTTAGGATAGTAGGATGCCTGATCACCTCCATATATTTTATTTGCATGATAAAGATATTCCGGAGTTACCCAGGGTCCTAAGCTCCAGTAGGTTTCCTGCAGTTTGGCTGTATTCATTGCATATCTGCAATATTTAGAGCTCCAGTGGTTGTAATTCCACATAGATGTAGCGGGCATTAACAGGAGATTACATGGTAATTCAGCTTTTACATAGGCAATACCACAATCTTTTGCAGCGGCAATGCTCTGGTATTGCGTAAGGTTACGGAGCACTTTTGCCGGATTGTCTCCAATGGCCTTTGTGGCGTATTTAGCAGCTTTATCATAATTGCCGTAATATAGGTTGAATCGTGCGGCAAAAGCATAAGCTGCTTTCTGATTAAAATGGTATTTGATAACAGTACTTTTGTACTTTGTGTCGTCAATAAGTGGCAGACCTTCTTCTATATCACGATTTATCTTTTCATATACTTCCGCAACAGTACCTCTTTCATATTTTCCGGATACTATTTTTTCCGGTTTTTCTACATAAGGTATTCCCAGGTCTGCACTGCTTGTTTGTGGATTATATGCTTTACAAAAGACATTGGCCAGAATGAAGTGCGAGTAAGCGCGACAGATGAGAGCTTCTCCTTTGGCAGCCACTTCTGTTTCATCGTCTCCTTCGGAGGTGCTGAGGTATTCCATTGCATGATTGGCGGCGGCTATTGCCTTATAGTACTCATTCCAGATAAATTGTGGAGTATCCTGCTGGTTATCTGTAAAATCCTGCCATTTGTAGCTTTCTTCCACACTTTTATTAAAAGAGATATAGAGTGGTCCGTTGTCTGCAACATTGTCAGACATTAATTCTGTAACTTGTACGTAAGTTCCGGTAGGATAGGCCGAGACGAGTAGTTGCAGTACTTTCTCGTTATTGTCGAGCTCGGTTCTGTTATCCGGCATTTTGTCCAGAAAACCGTCACAAGAGGATATCATCAGGAGCATTGCTGTGACTCCAAACCAGGTTGAGTATTTATTTCTATGTTTCATATTCATTGCAGTCTTTTTATAATCCAAGTCTTAAAGTTAAAGTGAACTGTTTGGGTACAGGAGAAGCAACTCCTCCCGAGCGGAAGAATTCCGGATCCTGTCCGTTTAATTTGGAATCCGAATAAATCAGAAATAGGTTTGTAGCTTGTAATTTAAGTTGTAGATTGTTCAGCTTGAACTGTTTGATCCAGGCTGGATTGAAGTCATATGACAAAGAGATTTCTTTCATTCGGATAAAATCACCTTTTGCTACACGAACATCCGAATAGTTGTATGCATTATAGGCATATTTCAGGTTTGGAATATCTTTCACCTGGCGGGTATGAGCTATAACCGGTATGTTGGTATAGGCTTCATCTCCCGGTACGGTCCATCTGTTCCTGAATTCTTTGGGCATGGCGTCCAGATCGGAGTACTCGCTTTTGAATACAGGGTCAAGACGAACTACATTTCCAAAAGAATAAGTCATGAAAACATTCAATTTAAAACTCTTATACGAAAAGATATTGCCGAAACTTCCTGTAATAGTCGGGTCGGTGGGACCTTCATATTTCAGAAAATCTTTCTTTAGGGCTTCCTGGAAGTTGATATCTGTAATTGTGACCTCTCCGTCTTCGTTGATAAAAGTAGGGAGTCCATCTTCATTCAGACCCTGGAAAGGAATGGAAAATAATGCACGTACAGGATACCCTTTTTCTGCAAATCCCATACCGGAGATAAGGCTCATTACACGTGCTTTTGAATCCAGTTCGGTTATTTCATTCTTTGATTTTGAGAAGATGAAATCCGTGGTCCACTGAAAATCTTTAGTACGTATATTTTTTGTTGATAAGGTAAATTCCACTCCGCTTGATTTCATGGAAGCTACATTGGCATACTTAGTACCCTGTCCGCCACCGCCTTGAGTGTTGATAAGCCCTATTAAGTCGTAGTTATTACGGGTATAATAATCCAGGCTCAGATTAATTCTGTTGTCAATGAAGCCAAAGTCGGCACCCACATTAAACTCATGTTTCTTCTCGTAAGTCAATTCACTGTTTTCCAGATCTTCTATTTGCAAACCTGATTCTTTCACACCTGCAAAAGGACGAAAGGGGGAGTAGTTACGATATACAACACGGGAATTGGTGACAAAAGCGGGTCCTCTGTCGGCTGTAAGACTATAGGATGCTTTCAATGTAAAATGAGACAGAGCCGGAGTTAGCTTCTCAAAGAATTCTTCTTCGTGCATATTCCACGCAGCAGCTACATTCCATGTGGGTAGCCAGCGGGCTGAACGGGCTTTACCCAGTCTGTTGGAACCCTCATAGCGGATTGTTCCGGTAGCTGTATATTTTCCCATATATGAATAGGTACCCATCCCGAAAAAAGCGAGGTTACGTGAATAGGTCAAATCGTTGTAGTAATACTGGTTATTCTGTTCTATTCCTTGTTTAAATATAAGATAATCATAAAAGGGTATACCTCCCTTTTCGTATTGATATCCCCATCCTCTTGACCAGTATTGGGTCCGGTCGGCTGAATTGGCCTCTGTTCCGGCAAACAGATTCATGATATGTTTGTCTTTGAAACTTGTGTTGTAGCTTAAACTGGCTCTGAAATCATAGCCCAATAATTTATATTCGTTTTTATCAAATATACCTCCTTCCGGCAAAACGACAACTGGCAAAGAATTGGGGACATCCGGATTTTTATATAATAGGGGATTCCTGTCGCGTATAGTAGCGTCCCCTGCTGCTCGGTATGCTTCCGGTTGGTTTGAATTCTCTTTTATCAGATGGTCTTGTGAAGTCATCTGATATTTTACGGCTCCTACTACATTGGCCTCGAGTCCTTTGATGATTTTCCAGTTTAGTTCACCCTGAAATTTAAGGTCTACTACATCCAGGTCAATATAGTTTTTATCTAATTCATTCAGGATGTTGAAAGGGGCATAATTTCTTGTATAATATACAAGTCCTTCGGCATCTTTCAATGCCAATGTTCTTGAAGTGTTCAATGCGTAGCTATACGGGTTGATGTCAAAATCCCGTCTGACTTCTCCGCTTACCACGTCTATCTCCTGGCTTAAAGTTCCGGGAGCTTTCTGTTTTCTGTATGAACCATTGGATAATAATGTTAGTGTCAAGTTATTAGAAAGATTGAAAGAAGCATTTGCGTTGGCTGTATATCTCTTGACCGAGCTGGCTTTTGTCCATCCCGGGTCATTGTAGATACTGATTGAACCATAGTATTTAGCTTTCTCCGTACCAGAACTGATACTTATTGAGTGGTTCATGGTAATGTTATTGTTGAACAATTCATCAAACCAGTTTGTATTTCTCATTTCGGCCATTTGAAGGTAGGCGGCCTGTGCTTCCGGAGTATTCACTAATCCCCATGACTGATCCTTTGGGTTGTAGGAATTAATGAGCTGGTACATTTTTCCGTATACTCCACTGTTGGAAGCTCTGTAGGTATCAGAAAAAATCAACCAGCCTTTTTCTGCCATTTCATTATAAACACCCATTTGTTCTTGGGACCCCATTATGTTGAAATTGTCATAATTGGGCTTTAATCGGGAGGTAAATTCTCCCGTATAATTAATGCGGCTGACACCGGCTTGTCCTCTTTTGGTAGTAATAACCACAACACCAGCCATCGCTCTGGCACCATATATTGAAGTAGCCGATCCGTCTTTCAAAATTTGAAAGCTTTCAATATCATCGGCACTTAGTCCGGCTATTGCCGAACTTATAAGGGTTACAGCATCACCGGAAGATAAGTCGTCGGCATCAATTTCTACCGCATCTTCCATAACCACTCCGTCAACGACCCATAAAGGTTTCGAACTACCATAAATAGAAGTGGCACCACGGACACGTATTTTCGGGGCTGTACCAAATGTTCCGGATACATTTTGTACAGATACTCCGGCGGAACGTCCTTCCAAAGCACGGCTTACGTCCGGTATACCATCCAAACGTGCATCTTCTGCCTTAAGTCTGTCGGTTGCACCGGTAAACAAACGTTTATCCACCTTAGTCATACCTGTTACAACAACCTCTTCCAGCATTTGGGAATCTGAACTAAGCGTAATTTTTATGTTGCCCTCTTTTATAGGTAACTCTTTGGTTTCCATTCCAATGTAAGAAACAATCAGAGTCTTTGCTTTTTCGGGAATACTTATCTGAAAATGTCCGTCGAGGTCGGTTACCGTACCTACTGTCGCATCTTCTTTGAACCTGACACTTACCCCCGGCAGACTCTCTCCCATATCATCTACTACTGTACCTGATATTTGTTTGTTTTTTCCCTTTTCTGAATTTTGGCGGGGCTTGAATATCTGAATGTATTTATCTTTTATTTCATAATTCAAAGCTTGCCCTTTCAGGATAATGTCTAACGCTTCGTTAATGGACTTGTCTTGGAAGTTGATCGTTATTTTTCGTCCCAGATCCACTTCACTCACATTAAACCATAACGAATAAGTAGTTTTTGCTTTTAGCTGTTCTAAAGCTTCTTTGACTGTTACATTTTTCAATTCAAGAGATATATTTTTCTCTTGAGCAGAAACGATTTGTGCACAGACCAGAAAACAGGTGATTAAAGCCATCTTCATGAGGGCTTTCCATTCTTTTACATACATCGGCGCTATTGTTAAAGTTGTAATTAATTATTTCTTGATATGATTATTTCATCTCCATTGATTGTGTAGTGCAGGTTATTGTTAGCTGCCATAATATCGAGTATCTTCGTTATTGTTTCATCGTTCCGGAAATCACCATAGAAGCGCTCCGTACATAGTTGTTTGTCTTTTATTTCTATTTTGACATTGAATGCACGTTCAAGGTCGCGTACAATCTGGCTTAAAGGTTCTTCATTAAAGAATAGTGTGTTTCTTAATGTCACACTGGGAACCCGGATTGCCGCAGTAGGTTGTCCGGTTACATTGCTCGAAATGGCATCCAGTATTTCCTGTTTGGGCTGTGTCCACATTGCGTAACTTTGAGCATCTACGCTTTTTACAGTTACACGATTTTCTTTTTTATTAATAACAGCCTGTTGGTTGGGGATAAGTAATATGTTTTTTGCTTGTCCTTCTATACTGCCTACATTCAAGCTTCCTTCAACCAAAGTAACCCGGGCACTTTCATCTTCGGCATATGATTTGAAGTTGAATTTGGTGCCAAGTACTTTTATTTTCACTTTCCCGGAAAGAACACTGAATGGGAGAAGTTTATTTTTAGTAACTTCAAAATAGGCTTCGCCATCCAAAGAAACATTTCTATCAGATTGTCCAAAGCTCTCCTGATATGAGAGGCGGCTACCCGAATTTAACCAGACAGAAGTCCCGTCCGGCAAAGTTACTTTAGACTTGGAACCATAAGGTATTTCGATGGTTTGTGCCAGATGGGAAGAAGAGGGTGATGTAGAAAGTGCATAATAAGAGCCGACTCCTAATCCGAATGCGATAACAAATACAGCGGCATATTTCATCCATGGATGAAGAGTGATAGAGTGTAGTTTGCTTTTCCGGGGCTTTTTCAATCCGGTCTTCTTTACAAAATGCGTATATGCAGATTCTATATCCGATTTGAAGAAAAATCTGTTTCTGGATATACGCATGCTTTTTATTAAGAAATAGTATTCTTTGTATAGCTGCCTGTTTTCGGCACTACTTTCGTACCATGCTCTCAAAACTGCTTCTTCTTCTTTTGAAATCCGTTTGGAGAATTGTTTGTCTATAAGATTAAAAACATCAATATTACTATTCATACTTGTCGTCTTTTATAAGTAGGACGACCGAAGAATTCAATAGGGTAGTGAGAAACTATATATTTTCGATAAAAAGTTTATTTTTTATCGAAAAAGATATCACGAAGTCTGCCCGAATCGGATTTTATTGATTAAAGAGATAGAAATATAGAGCTGTAATAGCAAGAATGTAATCTTTCAATTCTTCTCTAAGCAAGCTGAGTGCTTTTTTTATGTGGTATTTTACGGTATTGACAGAAATATTTAGTTCGTCGGCAATCTCAGCATAACTTTTGTCACCGTACCGGCTGAGTAAAAACACTTTTCTACATTCTTCCGGCATTTCCCGGATGATGTCTTCTATTTTATCTTCCAGCTCTGATAAAATAATTTGTTCAAACATCTCTTGATCCGGAATATAGCAACTCGATGAACCAATTTCGCTTTCAAAGCTGACTACTTCTGCTTCCCGGGAGTAACTGCGTAAATAGTCAATACTCTTATTGTGTACAGAAGTTAGCAGATATGACTTTACAGATGTTGAAATGTTCAGTAGTTCTCTTTTTTCCCAAATAGAGAGCATGACATCTTCCGCTATATTTTGGCTTAGGTGATAATCTTCCACATATTCATATGCAATAGAACACATCAAGGCATAGTAATGGTCAAAGATGAATCTGAATGTATCATGATCTCCTTTTCTGATTCCATTAATGAGCTGTGCATCGTGCATGAAAATGTCTTTTTTATTATTCATCCGATCCGATATTCGTGTTATTCTATGAAATGTACGATTACTTTACTGATACTATGTCAGTTGTGTATTCTAATTTTTGTTTTTTTTAAAGTATTTATTATAGCAAATCAATAAGTATGAGTAGTTAATACAAGAAATAAAGAATGAAAATAATGACAAATGTATTGTTCCTACTCTTCCAACAGGGTCAAACCCACTCCCTTTACTGTTTTGATACTCACTGTTTCATCCTCTGCGAATAGTTTTCTTAATTTAGTGACAAATACGTCCAGGCTGCGTGAAGCAAAGTAATCACCTTCTGTACCCCATAGTTTTTCAAGAATAGTTTCCCGTTTTACCACTTCACCTTTCTTTTCACAAAGCATCTGTAAGAGTGCAGCTTCGCGTACTGTCAGCGTTCTGCTACTTCCTGATGCGTACTTTAGCGTAGCATGTTCCGCATCCAGTGTATAATTCTTACCTATCCGGTAGATAGCTTCATCTACTGTTGCTGTATTTGTGGGTGCTACAGGCTTTTCCGGTGCTTTTTGGCTCATCTTCATCAATGCCTGTACATGTGCATTCAGTTCTTCCGGGAGAAATGGTTTTTTCAGATAGTTGTTTACTCCCAACTCATAGCCTTTTACTACGTCTTTGGGCGATACCCGTCCCGAACTGAATAGAATAGGGGTGTCTGTATCCGTTTCACGAATGCGCTTCACCATTTCATATCCATCCATTACAGGCATTTCAATGTCCGAAACGATCACGTCCGGTTTCCATTCCTGCCATATTTTTAATCCTTCCACACCGTTCGCGGCATCTTTTATTTCATATCCGCCAATCATGTCTTCAAGCCCGCCCTGAATAATATACCTTAAGTTGGCATCATCTTCAACTAACAATAACCTTATCATACTATCTCTTTATTTTGTTGTGGAATATTTATAGTAAATTCGCTATATTCTCCTTCTATACTTTCAAGCTTTACGCTTCCGTGATGTGCCCGTACAACATGGAATACATAGTTTAATCCAAGTCCAAAACCCGGAGCTCCTCCTTTTCGATTTCGTTGTACGGCTGAGGCACGTTCAAATTTCTCGAATATCTTTCCTTGCTCTTTCAGTGGGATTCCCATACCGTTATCTTTCACACTGATGTGTGTATATCCATTGGATGAGGCCGAAGAGGATATTTTTATTTGTACACTCTCTTCCGAGTATTTGATGGCATTATCAATCAGATTGCTGATAGCCTCTTTCAGAAACTCCTCATCTGCATATACTTTTTCTTCCTGCAGATCAAGGATAAACTCAACATTTTTTTCTGCTTTGGCAGTAAACTTCTCGGTGAGATCTTCCATAATGGGACGCAGATTTACTTCCTTTTTCTCAAGCAGCAGTTTGCCCTCTTCCAGTTTTGACAAAGTCAGTACTTTATTGACCAATGCCAGCAAATGTTCTTCTTCGTCCTCCATGATATCGAAATACTTTTCCTTCCGTTCCGGTTTATCATCCAGTTTTCCGCTACGCAGGATACGTGTACCCATGAGGATAGAACTGAGTGGGGTTTTCATATCATGTATCATGGCATAAGAAAAGTCTTCGCGTATTTTGGCTATTTTATTTTGTTTCACAATCACTTTGATTTGTTGTACAAGGCAATAGATAACGATGAACAGAAGTAATACCGTTCCGATGAGGAACATTCGCATCTGGAGGATAATCAATTTATAAGGATTGTCGATGGTGGCCTGTATACCTTTGGAGAAATCTTCCCGAATAGGGAATATCTGTGTTTGCATTTCATTGTGAAGCCGGACAATACTACTGTCTTCTGCAAAGTCCTCTACATATTTATAGCGTGTAGAATCAATGTCAACGGAATCTATACGGAAATGGAGTTTTCCGAGATTTACTTTGTCCAGCTCTTCCCTGTAACAAGAGTCAAGAGATTGATAGTTGAGAGGGATGTTATATTCGTGATGAATACTGTGCAGGGCAGTTATCAAAATCAATCTGTCGGCCATATCATTTTTCGCACGTATTTTGGTAGAATCCAGTTGGAGTACGGTACCATTGGGAATATTCCCTTTAAATTGCTTACTTGATTTTGAGGATTCCTGTAATTGTGCTTCCAGAAAAGCATTATTGATTTTTTCGTACAATTCATTCTCCAACAAATGATAGGAGTTGGAAAACCACATTCCTTGCAGTGCTACTACCGCCAGGATAGCAATGACAGTAATATATCGAAATAGCGGTTTATTCATGCTTTTTTCTTTTAATTCGTTGGCAAAGATAGAAAAATAGTTTGTGATTATTCACTTTTTTAAGTATTTGGTAACGTCGAATGTTTTGTACGTATGGAAATCTCCCCGCACAGGAAGTGCTTAACGTAGCGTTAACGTAATGATAACATTGTAATAACATACTTTTAATTTACTCCGTTTTATCTTTGCAATGCCGGGAGTAGAGAAAAATAGAAATCTTTCTTCCTTTATTTATATGGAATGAGATGACGACTGATACAGAAAATAAAAAGCCTCTGTTGGCCATTAGCTGTGGAGCAGGTGGGACGCAGATTATCTTGAGGACGGTTCCGTGTGCTTATTCGTTTATTGCATACGAACTTATTCGTGCATTTTTCTTTCTGTTTTTTGTGAAGCGGGGGTTCCGGTCTGTTTCCTTGACAATGAAGGGGAGGTTATTGTTTGCCAATTGTTCGTGTAGTGAACCTTTATATGTATGGCAATTTGTCATAGTATCTTTAATGCCTACTCTTCTTTTGGGAGTTCTTCCTCTGTGTTACACTCTGTTTTCCGGACGGTTCGTTTTTCTTTTAATCAGCATTCCGTTTCTGCTGATGGGTATCAATGATTATAAAACAATTTGGCTACTCAGATATTTCGAGGAGAATAATCTGGTAATTAATTATTTAGAACGAAAGGAGAGGAGGATACATTAAACCGGAAAAGATAATGTGAACTCGCTGAACTTATTTTCTACACTTTCTACCCTGACCCTGCCATTATGGGCAACCATTACCTGCTGAACATAATTTAGTCCAAGTCCGAAGCCATTGGCTTCGCTTCGTCTGTTGGCTGAAACACGCTCGAACTTATTGAATATTTTACTTTGTTCTTTCAGTGGGATGCCCAACCCGTTGTCGTGTACTTTAATTTTAATGAAGCCATTTTCTTCTTCACACACAATACTGATTTTTACTTCTTCGTGAGAGTATTTGATAGCATTGTCTATCAGGTTGCTGAGAATCTCACGCGGACAGAATG
The DNA here is from genome assembly GCF_949740115.1 of Bacteroides sp. 41_26. Lineage (NCBI taxonomy): Bacteria > Pseudomonadati > Bacteroidota > Bacteroidia > Bacteroidales > Bacteroidaceae > Bacteroides > Bacteroides sp. 41_26. The sequence continues at coordinate 18,300 of NZ_CATJGZ010000087.1, read as the reverse complement.
CATCGGCATAAACAGAATGACAACGGTGGAATACTTTCGAAAAATCTACCGGCTTATGAGCTTTTAAACGGAATTTTTCTATAAGATCATCTATCAAAGGTTCTAAATTCACATTCTCTTTATGTAACTGTAACTTGTCTTTTTCTATTTGTGTGAGTAGTATTACCCGGTTTGACAAGGTAAGCAGATGCTCGCATTCGTCGGACATAGTACGAAGATATCTTTCTTTTTTTACCGGATTGTCATTAATTCTCCCTGTCCCTAATATATGTGCTCCCATAAGAATAGAGTTCAGAGGTGATTTCATATCATGAATCATGGCATAAGTAAGATCTTTCTGGAACTGTGCAAGGCGGCGTTGCAGGAAGGTAATTTTCACCTGGTAGAATATGCAACCAACAATAAGGATAAACATTAATCCCAGTGAAAGCAGTAATGGCCACAACGGTTTTAGTATTAATAGTTGTGGAGAAGATATTGCTGCCTGTACTACTTTGCTGCTATCATTGTTCAGAGGGATGAACCGGGTTATGAGATCCGGTGCCCCGGTTGTATATCCGGAGCGTGTGCTTTCTTCTGTTTCTAAGGTGGGATATTTCAGTATATTGATACAGACCGGGTTTGTGATTCCTGCTTCCTGTAGATAGGTGATAAATACAGAGTCCATATGATGCAAAGAAAATGGAGCAGGGGTGGAGCAGGAGTTTATTGCTTCAAGCATTTTAAGAGCCGAACGTAGCGTATAATTTGCATCAATTGAGTTGTAGACGTGATAAACATATACTCTTGTTACAGGCGTTTTCGTTCGCATGGCCTCCTCTTTTTGCTTTTGTGCAAAAGGAGTAAGACCGGTTTCCGGGAAGTTGAGTATTACTTTTTTTTCTTTACTGGCCATATAATGAGGAAACTGATGATAACTTACTTCATTGAAGAATGCTTCTTCAAAGTATGTATTTATTTTGTGTGCAAATGCTTCTTGTCCGGTATTGTATAAAAAAACAATCCAGATTATTAGTAATAGAAATGTACCTGCCAGACTGAGTATAGAAAGTGCTTTGGAAGAACGTTGTTTTTTTCCCTGATTCTGTTGTGTTGCCTCCCGGGCGGCTGTCAGAGTTTCTTCGGTCATCGTAAGCAGTGTATTGCTTTCATTCTCAATTTCCTGCCATTGTTCTTGTGCTATTTTAGCAGGAATATCAGAAACCGGAGCAGCCATGTTTCCGGCTAATACATAAAAAGAGCTTTCCTGTACCTTTATGGTTTGCTGTTGGCGAATGATGAGTTTTATCTGTGAAATGATACTGCATATTACTACGGTCATCAGGCCGAAAGTAAACAGATAGAGTAATGATACTTTCTTTAAAATCAAGACGTAGGGAGAAACAATAACGGCTTGTACGGCTATATCGTTTTCACGGTCTATAAAGAAAGGTTCGGAGGCTAATACACCTACGCTTCGGTTGAATGCCGGGTTTGTGCTGGCCAATGTCCGGTGAGTTTTCGTATCTATTTTGTTGATTACAACTTCGCTGTCAATATGATCTTGTTTCAGCTTCTTTTTCAGTACGGCTGCCAATTCATCAATAGGAAATTCTACACCGTATTCAGTTTTTAATATCCGGGCCAGATACTCATTACCTCGCAGATTTTGCTCGTCTGTCGGGAGGTCTGCATATGGTTCAATAGGTATATAGGTGACGGTTGTTCCGTCAGGATAGGGAAGCTGGTTGACCAGATTGTCGATGGTTTCGTAAAAGGCAATGAAAAAACTCTTTTTTACTGTGAGTTTCATCATTTCTATATTACTGCGATAGGCATAAAATAGCCCTCCGACTTGGAGTATCAGAGTTAATGTAAGTCCTACAAGGGTGATAATCGTTACTTTACGCGTACGCATCTCTTACAATTTTGTCGTAAAGATAGTACATTTTGGGAGAAGCGTTGTGCGGCTTATCGGTTTTTAGGTAGTTATTAGCTGCTATGGAAGTATTACTTTGAGAAGATTGTAAGGTAACTGAAGATAAAAACAAATGTATAAGATCTGCTTTGTATATAATTATAAACTATATATAGTCAACGTTGGCAAATAAAAGATGAATTATGAAAGTAAATTGATATAACAATTTCGGGTTTTCGTAAACTGCTGTTTACCAATGTGTTATATAGTCTTCTTTTTTCTCTACGAGGAACGCATCGAAACTCTACGAGAAACGACTCGTTAGTCGTAGAGAAACAGGGCTTTTCTCTACGACCAACGAATTGAATATTTATAAGATTTGACAGAAACAACTGGAAAAGAAAAGACCACTTTTTATCAATGTAATAAAATATGATTTCTTTTTCGGGCTATTTCCATACATGGCTAATTTTTATTGTAGTACACAAACTTTGTGAGTGGTATTGGCTACTTTTACCAGATAGATACCCTGGTTTACTTTTTCGGTTGCTTTATTGTCACATATACCGTTAACGATCTGTTTGCCATCAATCGTGTTAATGACATAAGCCGTACTGCTGTCGCTTTCAATAATAATAGTACCATTGTTTACATATACGTTGGCAGTAACGACTTGAGTATTTCCGATACCACTGCCACCCGCTACATTCGCTACGATAAATTTACCACCGAGGTTACCATTATCCACAGGTTGTACGGCGAATTCATAATCAGTCGTATTGAACCCTTTCATACGAATCTGATGGCTATTAATCAGACGAGCTGCAACTTTAGAATCATAAGTTGTAGTCCCGAATATTTTATTCGCCTGGAGGCTTGCCGGGGCATAGGTATAGGTGTAAGTTACTCCGAAGTCATCTGCTTTTTTAGCTTTAATGTATATATTGTAACGGATGGCTTCTGCCGGAGTTGTACCGTCTGTCGCGTTTCCCCAGAAAATAATTACATCTGAACCGTCTTGTTTAACCTGTACATCTGAATTGCTTACAAATTCGGGAGCTTCATTCATAGCAAGATCACTGGTTAAATTATTGGGTACTGCCCGGTTGAACCAGTTAGGCTCCTTAGGTCCCCATCCACTGATAGAATAGTCGAGCGCACCGTCATGGTTGAAATCAATAAAGTTCACATCAGACTCGTGAGAGTTGGTGTTATCATTCAGGAATTCACGGGTGAAGCTGTTGTCTCCATTGTTGTAATATAAGTTAGTGAGGGAGTAGTCAGTTTCCGTCTGCCCGTCTGTTGATGACCATCCACATTGAATCATAATATCAATCTTACCATCATTGTTGATGTCACCTATGGCGGGCATTGCTCTGGCTGTAAGTAGATTGGTTACTTCTGTTTTCAAAGGATCGGCAAAAGTTCCGTCGCCATTATTGATGTATAAGTTTCCTACGGTATTATTGGTTTCTGTGTCACTATTCTTAAAGTCTCCAAACTCCAGAATATCGGGATAACCGTCATTGTTCACATCTGCAGTAAAGGTCGTACCGCTCTTTTGACCTTCGAAAAAGCCCTGCTGGGTTGTTTCGCGGAAAGTGCCGTCACCATTGTTAAAGTAAATAGTGGTAGTGGCAACCCAGCCGTTAGTCTGGTCATTACCGGATACGATGAGATCCAGATATCCGTCTTTATTTAAATCACTCAGATAAACGGAACCGGTTGTGATTGTTTTGAAGGGGTCAATTCCTTCTCCGTCTTCTCCCACGGGATTTTGTACTTCTTCGAAAACACCTTGGTTATTTCTGTATAGAATCACGTGCCAACTCTCATCTTTACGTGCCCAGCCTGTCATAAACAGATCGGTCCATCCGTCATTATCATAATCGCCGGCTGCACAGAAGTAACCCCGGTGTTGTCCTTCGGATTCTCCGATGCCCAGTTCGTCTATCTCTTGCTGAACAGCATGCTCAAAAGGGTTATCGGGATCTCCTGTCCCTCTCCAGATAGCAGTATAATTTTCTCTGTTTTGTCCGCCCTCTCCGTTGTCAGTCACTTTTTTTCCCTGTACATAAAGATCCATGATACCGTCGTTGTCGAAATCCAATACAACTGCACCGGCAATCTCGAGCTTAGGAATATTAACGGGTATGTTGGTAAATTCGCTTCCTTCTTCATTTCTGAACAGATATGCATGACCCATATCCTGGTGTTTACCACCAATAAGGAAACGGTCCGGATAACCATCGTTGTTGTAGTCGAACCATAAGTCCTGTCCCCATTGAAACCAGGAACAGACATTGGCACCTTCAGGATCGCTGGGATCTCCCCACGGTTGTCTGATCACATCTCCCCATTCTACTTTTACAGGTTCGGTAGCGAATGCATTCGAAGCTACTAAAGCACTTAATGCCATTGTTGAAAGTAATTTTCTAATTTTCATAATGTAACTATTTAATGGTTAATACTAAAGTCGTTTATCGGAGCTGAAATCCATTCTCTCCATAATTTAGTTTTTGTAAATGAGTTTGCTCTGACTGAGGCCTGGAGTAGTACACTTCACACAGTAATAGCCTCTCGACAGTTGCGCTATTGATATGCAGAGCGGATTATCTTTCTTTGTATAATCCGGATAGAACGGGCGTCCTGCAATATCGTAGAGATGAATGTCGGCTGTAAGTTCGCGTTCCGGGAGTTGTACATAGATACTTTCATTATTTTGTTCGTACCATATCTGCACCTTTTCCCGAAGTGCTGTGTTTTTGACGCTTGTATAGTTGGGATCGGGATAAATGCGCATAACAAAACCACCTCCTTCTGCCAGTTTGAAGCTCATCCGGGTTTGGCTGGTAACATCAATCGTATGGCATTTGCAAGCTGTTGCATCTCCTGTTGTACTTGATGTATCATTATTTTTTTCCGGTACGTCTTCTATAATGTAAGCCTTATAAGGCATTCCGCGAGTAAGAAATGAAAAATCGACATCCAGTGTTCGTTCTGTCCAGTTGCTTAGTCCGCCTACATACCATTCCTTATCTGATCTGCGGGCCATGACAGCAAACTCACCTATTTTACCTTGCAGCGGTTTGGTTTCGTTCCAGATAGTAGGCACATGTTTTAGAAATTCCATTATTTCGGGGAACTTACGGTATTCTGTTGGCGCATCGCTTACGAATCCCAATGTCTGATGATATACTACATACTGGGCCATTTGATGTGCACGTGTGCCCAGACTCCAGGGAGCACCTGTCCCTTTCCAGGTCCATCCTTTCCGGGTCTTGTTACGCAAAGACCCCGGAGTCATATCCATTGCTCCTCCAAGCATGCGTAAGAAAGGAACGACGGTGTGATACAATGGATTACAGTTGTCGTTCCATTTGTTACTTTCTTCGCCTGTCACAGCTTCGTAACTGATGATATTCGGGTAAGTACGGTGCCAGGCTACCGGTTTCGGGCAACCGTGAAGTAATAACATCAACTGGTGTTTGGCGCAGCGTTCCGCCATTGTAGGTATCCAGCCTGACGCCACCTGGTCATCTCTTGACATAAAATCGGCTTTCACCCCCGATATACCCCATTCTTTGAAACGGGCAAGCATCGGTTCATCAACCAGCAGGAAGTTAAAATAGCTCCATACCATGATTTTGATACTCTTTGATTTGGCATATGCACACAGCTCTTTGATGTATTCTTCTCCCCAGCCGGCGTCACAAGTCATCCATTCAAATCCCATTTCCGCAGCAAAGTCTACATAATACTTATAAAATTCAAGTGTATGCGGACGTCCGTCTCCAAAAGGACCGTAGATAAAGCCAAGATCTCCTTCAAGTTCTCCGTCGTGCAACCATTCAAAAGCTGTCCGGCCGGCCGATATCCAGGAGAAATCCCCTTCTGCCTGAGGCTTTGCCAGTTTGTAAACCAGGTCATTGTTCATTAATTCCGAATCATCGCGGCTGATAATGAATCCACGCCAGGGATAAGTGCGTACGCCCGGTGTCAGGGCAATGTAATCATAACGCTCCAATACTGCCTGTGAATCATATTTACTGTCGTTCTTTATTTTTTTAGGATATTCGGCCCATTTGCCTACCAATTTATTACCGGCTTCTTTTTTGAGCAGATACATGCCCGGGTAATTTTCTAAATCGGACTCAATAACGGTGATGCCTATATTTTTCTTATTATTTCGGAAGAAACAGGGGTTGATGCCATAATCTCCTGTTTTAACAGATTTGACACTCAACTCACGTTTGTAAGGAAGTTCCCATTGACTCATCGTACGCTTGTCTTCATCGTAAGCAATCCATACTTGCGGGTTATCCTTAAAGTTGAATTCTGCTATTTCATTCCGGATGGTGATACTTCCGTTTATTTTACTTTCTATCCGGTATGCCACCCCTTCATCATAGGCACGGCAGTGCAAGGAATAGAGAGAACCCAGATCAAGGATCATTTCATTATAGGTATCATCAATCTGGTCATTTTCGCCTAAATGCATGGGAATTTTCTGACTGATGGAATTCCGGGAACACTTTTCTACTGCCGGATTCTCTCCCAGTGTGATCCGACGTCCGTTTCTCTCTACTACCATTGCTATCGGAGAGATTTCCGAAAGGGCTTCGCCGTCAGCGAATATCTGATAAGAGAGGGTGTCCCGCATGCTGATTTTGAGTTCCAGACTTCTGTTTGGGGAACTGACTGTATATTCTTCTTGCGCTTTTATTGGCAAGGTCGCGGTGAGGCATAAAGCGATGGTTAAAATAAGGTGTTTTTTCATATTCAGTATTGTTATTACAAATTCTATTAGCCTCTTTTATTGGCTGCTACAAAGAAACGGCACATTTGGCACATTTGAAATGGAGAATTCTATTCTGGATATGGATAATTTTACCTTTGCAGAAATAACGATATTGGAAAGTAAGATTATCCATATCGATGGTAAGATTATCTATTTCTTTTTTGCTATCTATCTGCTTATTTTGCACTCAGCTAATAGAATGCAAAAAGGGATAGCTTTTATATATGAAGGTAATTTTGTTTTCAGGATTTTTTGGAGGATATTATTTATAAATACGATAAAATGGAAATGAAAAGAAAGATGAGTAACACATTGGGAGCCGGACTTTTGCTGCTGGCATCCGCTTTTAGTTTTTCTGTTCAGGCACAACAGGTTTTTCTGCATAGTGGCGAGCCCGTTGTTGACTGGAAACTGAAGCCGCAGGCTGAAGTAAAAGGGGATGCAAACACTTTGTGCAATGCAGGCTATAATGTATCTTCATGGGTAGATGCAGTAGTTCCCGGTACGGCTTTTACGGCTTATGTAAATGCAGGGCTGGAAAAAGACCCTAATTTTGGTGATAATATTCATAAGGTGGACCGGGTTAAGTATGATCGTAGCTTTTGGTATCGTACCGAATTTAAAGTCCCTGCTGATTTTGACAAGGAACTGATCTGGCTTAACTTTAATGGCGTGAACCGTAAAGCCGAAGTTTATCTGAACGGACACAACTTGGGCATTTTGGATGGTTTTATGCATCGGGGACGTTTTAATGTAACCGACATTGTAAATAAAACCGGTGAGAATGTACTGGCTGTACTGGTACACATGCCTCAAACTCCGTTGGCCAACTGTGGTAGTCCTACTTATCTGTCGAGTGGAGGTTGGGACTGGATGCCATATGTTCCGGGATTGAATATGGGTATTACCGATAAAGTCTTTCTGAGTAATACCGGCGGCGTAACCCTGATTGATCCGTGGATACGTACAGATCTTCCAACTCGTGCCCGTGCAGATTTATCTGTTCAGCTGGAAGTGAAAAACAATGAAAGCAAACCGGTTAAAGCTGTTGTTACAGGAACCATCAATCCGGGTAACGTTACCTTTACGAAAGAGGTAGATCTGTCTGCAAATACTACTTCTACTGTTAGCTTCGATAAGCGTTATTATCCGCAGTTGATGATTAATAGTCCGAAATTGTGGTGGCCTAACGGATACGGAGAGCCTAATTTGTATACTTGTACTTTTGAAGTGAAAGTAGACGGAAAAGTATCTGAAGTAAAAGATGTCACTTTCGGTATTAAAAAATATACATATGATAAGGAGAATAACACTTTTCATGTTTATATAAATGACGTTCCTGTATTTGTAAAAGGGGCCAACTGGGGTATGTCGGAGTATATGCTTCGCTGTCGTGGTGCAGAGTATGATACAAAGATTCGTTTGCACAAAGAGATGAACTTTAATATGATTCGCAACTGGCTCGGCTCTGTAACCGATGATGAATTCTATGAAGCCTGTGACAAATATGGAATTATGTTGTGGGATGATTTTTGGATTAATTCGAATCCGAACCTGCCTTATGATCTCAATGTGTTCAATAATAATATGATGGAGAAGATTAAGCGTGTACGCAATCACCCGAGTATTGCCGTATGGTGTGGTGACAACGAATCTAATCCGCAACCGCCGTTAGAAGGTTGGATGGCCGAGAATATTAAGACTTTCGATGGTGGTGACCGTTACTTCCAGGCAAATTCTCACGCACAGGGTTTGACGGGTAGTGGCCCGTGGGGAGCTTTTGAACCACGTTTCTACTTTACCAAGTATCCCGATGGCCTGGAAGGCGATCCGGCACGTGGCTGGGGATTCCGTACAGAGATCGGTACTGCTGCCATGACCACTTTTGAAAGCTTTAAGAAGTTTATGCCGGAAGAAAACTGGTGGCCACGTGATGAGATGTGGAACAAGCACTATTTTGGTCAGAATGCTTTCAATGCAGCTCCCGAACGTTATGATGCTTCTATCGAGAAAGGTTTTGGTAAACCCGATGGCATTGAGGATTACTGCCGTAAAGCACAGCTTATAAACCTTGAATCCAATAAAGCTATGTATGAGGGCTGGCTCGATCGTATGTGGGAAGATGCATCAGGTATCATGACCTGGATGGGACAGTCGGCTTATCCTTCGATGGTGTGGCAGACGTATGATTACTATTATGATCCGACAGGTGTTTATTGGGGTACAAAATCTGCTTGCGAACCGATACATATTCTTTGGAATCCTGTAACGGATGGTGTAAAGGTTGCCAATACTACGGCCCGTGATCTGGAAGGACTGACTGCCGAAGTGAAAGTATACAATCTGGACGGTAAACCTGTGGCAGCATATACAAAGTCGGCTACGGTGAATTCGCCAAGCAATACCACTGTACAGTGCTTTACGATTGATTTCAATAAAGAACGGAAGAACCTTTCTTTAGGTAAACCGACCTATGCATCAAGCGTGACTCACGGACAGCCTTCGGATGCTACGGATGGTAAGAAAGATACCCGTTGGGCAGCAGCTAAAGCCGATAATGAATGGATTTATGTGGATCTGGGCAGTATACAACCCGTAGGCGGTGTACGTCTGGATTGGGAAGCTTCCTTTGGAAAAGCTTATAAGATACAGGTTTCCAGTGACGCGCAAAATTGGAAAGAAGTGTATAAAACGGATGAAGGCCGTGGTGGTGTAGATGAAATTACATTCCCTGAGGTAGATGCCCGCTATGTACGTATGTTTGGTATCGAATTGGGCTGGTGGTTCGGTTATTCGTTATGGAGCTTTGATGTATTGAGTGGTACACAGCCAAGTGAAGGTCTGAGTGATGTTCATTTTATCCGCTTGACCTTGAAAGATAAATCCGGGAATGTACTCTCCGAAAATAATTATTGGCGTGGCAATGACCGTTTAGATTTCACCGCTGTGAATTCTTTGCCCAAAGCCGACCTGAAAGTTTCTTCCAAAATGGTGAAAAAAGACGGAGTTGCCGAGATACAGGCTACAATTACAAATCCGGCTTCAGCCAAGGGTGTGGCTTTTGCCGTACATGTACAGGCATATCGCACTTCGGATGGTGAACGTATTTTGCCCGCTATTATGAATGATAACTATTTTACATTAATGGCAGGTGAGAAAAAGAATGTAACAATCTCATTTGATGAGAAACTATTACAAGGTGGTTCTTATAAATTGGTGGTAACTCCTTATAATAAATAAGGATAAGGTAATTCACCACAGAGTATACACAGGGCACAGAGTTTTAATTATTTAAAATCAATTATATAATAACTCTGTGCCCTTAGTGTATTAATTATAATATTACGTGCTTTAAATAACCATATTGTAGGCTATGATCGTTTTATTGGTATGCCAACGGAGTGGGTGCAGTCACTGCTGGAGTAGTAATAATAACCCTATTTGTACTTTTAAATTACCAATACAAATAAGTCTTTTTGCATATTTCGCTTATTATCTATGATATCATGAATTGTATATTAAGAATAATAGTCATTAATTTACTTTACAATATTGTATAAATAAACAATGAGGCACAAAATCTTTATCTTATTACTTACCTTATCGACTGCTTTATATAGTCAAGATATAAATATTCCGGTTTCTCCCAATGTTGCCTCCATGGGCGAATTTGGTAACTTTCCTATAGGATATCATACCGGGACTCCTGTAATCGAAATTCCTTTCTATGAAATAGATTTGGATGGTTTAATCATACCCATAAAATTGAAATACAATTCATCCGGTATTCGGGTTGATCAGGAATCCGGATGGGTAGGGTTAGGTTGGTCTTTAGAAACGGGAGGGTGCATAACTAAGGAAGTGAGAGGCTTTAATGATTTTAGTTATGACGATTCTACTACTTCTGGAGGAGTGTCTTTCGGGTATTATTATACATGGCAGTCTAACTATGAACAATATCTCTATAAAATTAATTATAATCCGTTGACTGAAGTGATTGAGCAAATAGCGGGAAATGAATTATTGACTACTGAAGCATCCTACTTGACAGGTCAGGACAATGAACCGGATTTATATCATTTTAATTTCTGCGGTTATTCCGGCACTTTTTATTTTCAACCGCGGAAGAATGGCGATCCTATCTCTGATTATATAAAACCTGTAATTAAGTCTTCAAACCAATACCTGGACATTACATACAATACGAGAGAGAATAAATGGCTTGTTGTTGATCAACAAGGATTTAAATTTATTTTTAAAGAGAGTGAATACACACATGTTTATGCAGAACAAACAGAACACGAAACTCCAGCTCTCAGTACAGATAAAAGTAGATTGGATCTCAGAAAAAAAGGTGCCTGTACGGATACGAACTGCCAGTTGGAATCTATCGAATCCCCCAAAGGCCGAAAGGTTAGTTTTACATATAATCATGAGAATTCGAGTACACCCATAAGTACTTCTTATCAATCTGATATTCCGATATTTGATAAGAGTTTTGGCGATATAGTTATTGGAGGCGGAACAAATAAGTATTATAGCTATACCTACTCCGGCATAGAGCAGTTACTACCCTCTACTATCAGCTTTGATGGAGGTAGTATCTCTTTTATAACTTCGGCAAGGAAAGATATGGAGCGTTACGCTGATTTATATCGTGTCCGGCCCGGGATTTCATCTTTGCCTCCTCAGAAACTGGATAAGGTTATAATTAAAAATCGATCAGATAATCATGTCAAAAACATAAAATTTTCCTATAGTTATATGAATGATACGACGGATGTTAAATTGAGTCGTTTAATGCTCAATTCGTTTGAAATAACTGATGCACAAGAACAGATACATCAGCAATACAAGTTTACGTACAAAGAGGGAGTATTACCTGCCAAAAACTCTTATAATTCAGATTTGTGGGGATATTACAACGGGGCTGTGAATCAAGTCCAGCTTCCTACTTATACAGAATTAAAAACTCAGGGAAATATAGAGAATACTTGTAACTATCCTGAATCTTACATAAAAATAGGTGCTGATAAACTTACGAATGAAAAGTATATGCAGTATGGAACTTTGGATATGATTGAATATCCTACCGGAGGTAAAACACGATTTATATATGAATCACATGATTTCCGAAATGGGAGTAATGGTGGATTTATTAGAAGGTTTCCCTTAAGTTCAGGTGTTTCATACAGCCCGGATGCCAGTTTCCAACAAGGCAGTGAATACACTTATGGAAAAGATTTTGTTTTAGAAGATGATTCGTATCTAAGATTGTCTTTTCACTATCACGTACACGATTCATACAAACCGGCTTTGTCAAGAGCAAGTCGTATCTTCCTTCAGGAAAAGCATGGTAACGGCTATATAGATGTTTATAGTAAATTGATTAATCTGGAAAAAGAAGCTGAAACAATTAATTTAGATGCGGATGCCGTTTATCTCAAAAAAGGAACATATAGAATTTATTTATGGAGAGAGGCAAAGGATCAAAATGGACAAAATAAATCTTTCAATTATCATCTATCAGCAAGTACCATGGCTCTTTCCTGGCAGAATGAGAGTAAAGGAGGTGGGCTTAGAATTAAAGAAATACAGAATATAGATAAGGGTGGCATAGTAAGTACAAAGCGATATTCCTATTCGGAAAATGGACAATCATCGGGTTGCTTATTATCAATACCCGACTATGCTTTTTTGCAGATTTTAGACCGGACAATAACGAACAGCACTTATTATGAAAGTATACGAATGAGGATGCTGAAATTTATGGCTTACAATAAACAATTTAGTCCCAACTTTGGCACCCCTTTTATTCCCAACAATGGTGCTGCTGCTCAGGTTGTTTGTAAATACGTTGAAGAGAGCTGTGTGGATGCGAACAACCAAACGACAGGAAAAACTACCTACAGATACATGGCAGAGCCCTTCAAAACAAAGATCCCATTTCCAATACCTAAAGAGTATCATATAGGCAATGGTTCATTGCTGGAGGAGGCTCATTATGACAGTGACGGAATTCTACAGAAGAAAAAGATATTTAATTATTCTTTTAAACAGATACCGGGAGCTTTTACACAATATATACCTAAATTTTATGAACCTTTTGATGCCAGTAGGATAGGAATACAGTTCTATGAAGTCAAACCTGAATATTGGAGTTTGGATTCTATTTCGGAGAGTGATTATTTTGACTTTGGCAAGAAAGCTGTTCATAAGCAGACAAGGTATAAATATGATATGGGCAACCGGCTCGTTTCAGAGCAAATGGAGTCTTTAGGGGAAAATGACTTTGTAACCTTAACAAAGTATGCAAAAGATTTTTCAGACCAAATAGCTCTAAAAATGAAAGATAAAAGTATGATTGGAGTTCCTCTTGAAACTGTTACACTCAAAGATGGTAAAATCATATCCGGAAATAAATCTCAATATATTTTTGATGCAAGTTTGGATGCTGTATTAAAGAAAAGTTCTTACTCATTGAAAAAAGTACCTTCTCTGTCTCTGACAGATAATTATTCGCAATACTATGAAGCCGATTATACGGTTGTTAGTTATGATAATTACGGTAATCCTGTTGAGATAGAAAAAAAGGATGGTATTCGTGTTATATATCTTTGGTCGTATAATGGGCAATATCTGGTTGCTGAGATAAAAAATGCTACTTCCTCCACTGTAAATACTGCTTTGGTATCTGTTGGTCTGATATCTATTGATTCTTTGTCAACAAATGTCAATCCTGATAAATCGAAACTGGATAAGTTAAGAACCTTATCTGCCTTAAGTGACGCTCATATTACGACCTTTCAATATAAGCCATTGATTGGTGTAACTCAAATAACTGATCCCTCAGGTGTGACGGCCTATTATGAATATGATTCATTAGGTCGTCTGATACATGTAATGGATACGAATCACAATACTGTTGAAGAGTACGATTACCATTATAGGAATCAATAAAAAATAATACTTTGAACTTATGATTACGGACAATAAAAAGAGAGTCGCTCTGCTACTTCTACTTCTTGTAAGTACGAGCTTATGTTACTCACAATATACCTTACAAAAGGATTATATCCATATACGTGCTAACGACACAGTAGTGAAGCAAGAAGTGAATTATAAGGATCCGGGGCGTAGTGGGACTAATGTTTTCTGGAATTACAGTAATCTCCAACCGGTGAAGTTCCCTTATTGCATTTGCTATGGTGGCAACGATACGGTGGTCTTTGTAAAAGAGCACCTGACAGAGTATAAATACCGGTTGAACTGTGGTGATTCTTTGATGTTGGAGGGATACCGTAATCGTACCACCTATTTCAATGCTCTTGTACCCGGCCTTGAATTTCGATATCCGTTTCATTATATGGACTCTCTGGAAAGTAATTTTTATGGAGAGGGGAAATATAGTGATAAGTTGGCATTCATTTCACAAGGTCGTGAAAAAGTGAAGGTAGATGCCTGGGGAACCATGTTGCTTCCGGGCAACGATACCTTGAAGAATGTGGTTCGGATGTGTCTACAAAAAGATATTTGTGAACATATCTCTTGGACGGACTCCATCTTACTTAGAGTACATGGTGATTCTACTGTCCTTCGTAAAGCCCGTATTGAAGAGCATCTGAGAAGCGATACTGTATTACTGCGTCAGACAAATTATCGTTGGTATGCCGAAGGATACCGTTATCCGGTATTTGAAACCATCCGTTGTGAAACTTTTAAGTCCGGTAGCCCGATAGCATATTATGCGACTGCGTTTTATTATCCTCCGGAAGAGCATATCTATCTTGAAAATGATTCGCTCAACAAGCAATTACAAGAGTTACTGAAGGAGAATAGTCTCTTAGCTGGCCAGCATACTTCCAGGCCAGGAGAAGATGAATCTCTCCCTCCGTTGCAATCAGAATTGTTGGTCTTTTACAATATTTACCCCAATCCGGTAAAAACAGATGTTACTTTGGAGTATTACTTATCGGATGACGCACAGGTATGTATCAGTCTTTTTGATCTTAGCGGACGGTTGCTGAAGCAAACAGACAGCGGGAGGAAGCCTGGAGGAACCTATAATGAAACCATCTCAATGGATGCTTGTCCAAGAGGAAGCTACGTATTACGGTTAACGGTGGCTGATAAAACATTTGTTGAAAAACTAATAAAGGAATAGAATGATGAGACGTACATTATTATCCATGTTTATAAATGGCTTATGTTTTTCTCTGCTGAACGGACAATCTGCTGATCAAAACTATATTCGCATTATTACTCCCAGCATTACCACTTCGGATGCTTCTTCATTGGTACCTTCTCAGTGTATCACTCGTGTTCAGTATTATGATGGGCTTGGACGTTCTGCAGAGACTGTGATGAAGAGTATTACTCCACAAATGAATGATCTTGTTTCAATGGTGGAATACGATACTTTTGGGCGTATGTCACACGAATGGCAACCTGTTGCAATGGGTGGTACTTCGGGTGAATACCGTCCTACATCGGATGTGAAAGCACGGTCTTCTTCTTTTTATGGAGATGAATATGCCTATACGAGTACTTATTATGACTCTTCTCCTTTGAACCGTGTCGTGAAGCAAATTGGTCCCGGAGCGGATTGGCATGTCAATGATAAAGCCCAACGGACCGAGTATCAGGTGAATACGGCAACCGGAGAGTTATCCGTTCCTTGTTTCGTTGTTGAAAACAATCGCCTGAAGCGAAGTGGCTTTTATCCGGCTTCGAGCTTGATCATCACATTGACGAAGGACGAAGATGATGTCACCTTTTATGATTTTACCGATTTGGAAGGTAAGCGCATTAAGTATAAAAATGTAGTTTATGTGTACGATAATCTGGGGCAACTTCGTTATGTTTTACCTCCTTTCTTTTTTAATACTTATGGATCTTCTGTATCGGCTGATGGCTTCTATGATGTCACTCCGGAAACGGGCTTGTATAAAATGTGTTATGTCTATAATTACGATGACAGGGGTAATTGTATCAGCAAGAAACTGCCTGGCATAGAACCTATTTATTACGTTTATGATAAAGCCGATCGACCGGTTCTTTCCCAATCTCCCAACCAACGTGCTCATGATGAATGGAGTTTTACAAAATACGATGCTTTGTCCCGTCCTATTTTGTCCGGTACAACAAAAATAAGTGGGAAAAGTCATGGACAGCTATGTGAAGAATATCGCAATCAACTCTCGAAAGAGACCTTTACAGGTAGTATCGTATCTGATTGTTATGGCTACAGTAATGTGAGCTTACCTATCCGGAATCTGACTATTCTAAAAGTGGACTTTTATGATAACTATACGTTTATAGGCAACCTTGGATTGCCTTCTCCGTTTAATTATCAGATGCAAAGTGGTTTTTCCACCTCTTATCTTACTACTCCTAAGGGGATACATACCGGTAGTATAGTCAAAGTCTTTGATTCTACTGTGGCGAACAAGTTTTATTCGGTTTTTTATTACGATACTAAGGGGCGTGTTATTCAAAGCTGCAATAATAATTCCTTGGCAGGTTTTGATACTTATTTCACCTCTTATAATTTCTCCGGTTCTCCGGTTGATGTGCTGCATATCCATTCCAGTAGTACGATTTCCTCTTTGAATGAACGCTATCATTATACGTATGATCATGGCGGTCGGCTGACGCAAACTACTCACTCTTTGAATAGTGGGGCAGAGCGAATTCTTGCACAAAATGAATATGATGAACTGGGACATCTTCGGAAGAAGAGTTATCCGGGAAATCTTGATTCCGCCACGTATGGTTATAACGTTCGTGGATGGATAGATCAAATCAATTCTACTCATTACAGGCAGGCTATTTATTACGGTTTTTGGCAGAATAAATCGAAAAGTTGTTATAATGGCAATCCAGCCGGTGCATCCTATTCTACTACTTATCGTGATCCGGTTACAGGGGCATTGGCACAAACCGGCGAACTGTTGGTTGAATATGAATATGATGGTGAAATATTGAAAATGATGTCGTCCGGAAGTATAGAAGATGGCCAGTTCGAATATGATAGTGATATGGGGGAGAGCTGTCCTTCTATTTATGACGCTATCCTTCGTTTTTACAAAGGACAATCTGAAGATTTAATGTTACTAAGTTCGCAGGGATACGGAATTGATAATATTTGTGAATATGGTGCAAACAATGTTGCATCTCTTCCTATACAATTTATGTCGAAATACCCTGATGCTACTCCTACCTTTTTCTATGATGCTAACGGAAACTTATATAAAGATTTAAACCGTGGTATTACAGGTATTGATTACAACTTGCTGAACCTGCCCGAAAAGATAACTTTTGAAAATAGCAGTAATATCCGTTACCGTTACGATGCCGACGGTACTAAGCTCCGGGCTGATTATAAAACCGTTTTTAATGAACTGTATACTCCCATCGGCTTACCCGTGCAAACAAGTTCCGGTACTTTAACGGTCGAGCACCATATCGATTATTGCGACAACCTAATCTATGAAGATAATGTATTGAAAAAGATCCGAGTTGATGGTGGCTATATCAACTATAATCCCTCTACAAATAATGGTGAATACTGTTATTACATCACAGATCAAATTGGTAGTAATCGCGTTATATTAAGTGAGACCCGCGGTGTGATTCAGTATGCCGATTATTATCCTTATGGCATTCCTTTTTCAGAGATACTTATGGAAGAAGATAATTTCCTCCATGCAGGTAAAGAACTTGAAAAGATGCACGGGCTTTATTGGTATGATAACGGCAAGCGTTGGTACGATCCGATCCTTGCCCGTTTTACTACGATGGATCCTTTGTGTGAGAAGTATTATGATAAGAATCCGTATTCGTATTGTGGGGATAATCCAATGAGG
This sequence comes from Bacteroides sp. 41_26, assembly GCF_949740115.1. NCBI lineage: Bacteria > Pseudomonadati > Bacteroidota > Bacteroidia > Bacteroidales > Bacteroidaceae > Bacteroides > Bacteroides sp. 41_26. The sequence continues at coordinate 734 of NZ_CATJGZ010000087.1, read as the reverse complement.
TATGGGGATGTAAGAGGGGATAGTATTACTGTGCTTAATCTGGGTAGTGGAACCGATCAACACATGGGGCTTCTGATTCAGGATAAATCTGGTAAATGGAATTATTTTTCATTCAATGGTGTTCCTGCGTATAATAAAACATTGGGCGTTTTGGGAGGAAGACCTTTTGATGATATAGAGGTTGGCTCTTTTGATTCGCCTGAAAAATTTATGAATAGTCCTTACAATAAAAAATATGAAAAGATAGAAGAGAAGGCAGATCCCTCGATTAATTCATACGGATATCCGGAAGGATATGTAATACCTGCAACTCAGGATCAGGATGAAACAATTAAAAAAACATATATTGATGCAGTTAATGAAGGTTATACTTTAAGTGATAATCAATGTGCAAAAGTTGTTCAGAGGGCTTTGTCAAAAGCAGGTATAAGTGTATATGAATCTACAGTTACCCATTATCCGTATGCGAGTAGTGTGACAAGAACTCTTCCATATTTACCCAGTAATGCTTATTCTGTTATCAAATCAAATAATCCGCAAGGATATTCAGTGTATAAACGCAAATAATATAGTCTATGAAGAAGTTTACTAAAAAAAGATTTTTCAAATGGCTGTTTGTTACGATATTGATACTACTTGGATTGTATAAATGTACGATACCTGTGTTTCTTTTACGGCCGTACGATATCCATTGTGATTCAATCTCTCAGATAATTAGTACCGAAAGAGATATT
>NZ_CATJGZ010000086.1:0-104644 GCF_949740115.1 Bacteroides sp. 41_26 | reverse complement strand
TCGCTTTGTGTCATCTGTGTCCCCTGTGAAACTCTGTGCCACTCTGTGGTGAACCAAAGTAAACACCGCCTGGAGAAAACTACCCGTGCGGGAAGCACAATATAAAGAGCGATAGGACGTTATATATTAGTAAATCTATATTTATATGCAATTTATTGATATTCGACGTATAAAGGTTGTATTGGTTGTTTCTGCTGTAGTTATAGCCGTGGCTTCTTTGTACATTTCTCATCAGCTGGTTAGAGATCTTTCAATGGAAGAAAGGCTTAGGATGGAGGTTTGGGCGGAGGCCATGCGCGCTTTTAATACAGCTGATGAAAAGACAGACCTTAATCTGGTGTTGAAGGTATTAAATGCTAATAATACAATTCCTGTAATTGTAGCAGGCGAGGCAGGAGATATCCAAACCTATCGTAATATAGACGTTGCTTCCAATGACTCTGTTTCTTTCTTATATAAACGGTTGGAACATTTGAAGCAATATGGAAGTGTGATCCGTATTAATTTGTCTCCAGGGAGTGATTATATAGATGTTTACTATGAAGATTCCCTGATGTTGACTCGCCTTTCTGTTTATCCTTATGTGCAGTTGGGAGTTGTTCTGATATTCGTATTGGTAGCTATTTTTGCTTTACTTAGTTCTAAAAAGGCTGAGCAGAATAAAGTTTGGGTTGGCCTTTCTAAGGAGACGGCTCACCAGCTGGGAACTCCTATTTCTTCTCTTATGGCCTGGACGGAGTTACTAAAGAGTGAATACCCTTCGGATGGTCTTATTCCCTGTATGGCCGAAGATGTAGCCCGTTTACAGATGATTGCTAATCGCTTCTCTAAAATTGGTTCCGCACCAGAAATGGAGGAAGTTGATTTGCGGATACTATTAAAAGAGGTGACCGAATATATGGCACGCCGTACCTCAGATAAAGTGAAAATTGTTACTCACTTGCCGGAAACCTCAGTAACTCTTCCTTTGAACGCTTCTTTATTTGGCTGGGTAATAGAAAATTTGTGTAAAAATGCGATAGATGCTATGGATGGTGTAGGAAGAATTACCATCTCAGTCACGAACTCTTCAAATCGCTGGTACATTGATGTGGAGGATACGGGAAAAGGAATTATAAAAAGTAAGCATCAAACAGTCTTTACACCGGGCTATACAACTAAAAAAAGAGGATGGGGGCTTGGCTTGTCATTGGCTCGCAGAATCGTCGAGGAGTATCATTCCGGACGTATTTTTGTGAAACAATCGGAATTAAATAAAGGTACAGTATTTAGAATAGAACTTAAAAAGTGAATATTTACTGATGATTTGTGTGTTATGAGGATTATTATTTGTATCTTTGTCGCCCGAATTCTGTCCATCTAATTGTCCTAAATCGGAAAATAACTGGTGAAGAACAGAATATTTAGGCTTTTTTTGTACCTTTGCAACGATTAAAAAAGTAAAGCTTTGGGAAAGTTTGATAAATACAAAATTGATTTGAAAGGAATGCAGTCAGACTCTGTTAAGTATGAGTTTGTACTGGATAATCTTTATTTCACTCACATTGATGGCCCTGAGGTTCAGAAAGGTAAGGTTAATGTGGAATTAACTGTAAAGAGAACATCTCGTGCTTTTGAACTGAGTTTTCAGACCGATGGTATGGTATGGGTGCCGTGTGACCGTTGTCTGGATGAAATGGAACAGCCTGTTAGTTCTTCTGATAAGTTGATGGTGAAATTTGGTCATGAATATGCAGAAGAAGGTGATAACCTTATTGTGATTCCTGAAGAAGAAGGAGAGATCAATGTAGCATGGTTTATGTATGAATTTATAGCTTTATCTATTCCGATGAAGCATGTACATGCTCCCGGAAAATGTAATAAAGCGGTAACAAGTAAGTTAAGTAAACATTTAAGAACCAATGCTGATGATGACAACGAAGATTCATATGAATCTGTCGGAGGAAATGATATTGTTGTGGAAGAAGAGACAGAGGAGCAAATAGATCCTCGATGGAATGAATTAAAAAAAATATTAGATAATAATTAAAGTTTAAAGAAAAATGGCACATCCTAAGAGAAGACAATCAAAAACAAGAACTGCAAAGAGAAGAACTCACGATAAGGCAGTAGCTCCTACATTGGCTATTTGCCCAAATTGTGGAGAATGGCACGTTTATCACACTGTATGTGGCGCCTGCGGCTATTACAGAGGTAAACTCGCTATCGAAAAAGAAGCAGCTGTATAAATTCTGGTACAGTCTGAATAGACTTATACTTAAATAAACAGCCAGGGAGCTTGCTCTCGGGCTGCTTTAAGTATTATAAGTATTGCTAAATTAAATTTGAATTGATGGAAAAAATAAACGCAGTAATTACAGGAGTCGGCGGATATGTACCTGATTATGTCTTGACTAATGACGAGATATCAAAGATGGTAGATACAAACGACGAGTGGATTATGACTCGTATTGGAGTAAGAGAAAGACGAATCCTGAATGAAGAAGGATTAGGTACCTCTTATATGGCTCGTAAAGCCTGCAGACAGTTAATGCAGAAGACTGGTGCTAATCCTGATGACATTGATTTGGTTATTGTTGCTACTACTACAGCTGACTATCACTTTCCTTCCACTGCTTCTATTCTTTGTGATAAACTCGGATTAAAAAATGCATTTGCTTTTGATTTACAAGCTGCTTGTAGTGGTTTTTTGTTTGCAATAGAAACTGCAGCAAATTATATCCGTTCGGGAAGATATAAGAAGGTGATTCTTGTGGGAGCTGATAAAATGTCATCGATGGTGGACTACACGGAACGTGCTACATGTCCTATCTTTGGAGACGGTGCAGCTGCTTTTATGATGGAACCAACTACTGAAGAGCTTGGTGTTATGGATTCTCTGTTGAGAACAGATGGTAAAGGTTTGCCGTTTCTCCATATGAAGGCTGGTGGTTCTGTTTGCCCCCCTTCTTATTTTACTGTAGACAACCATATGCATTATATCTATCAGGAAGGTAGAACTGTATTTAAATATGCTGTTTCAAACATGTCTGATAGTTGTGCTGCTATTGCTGAGCGGAATGGTCTGAACAAAGACAATATTAATTGGGTTATTCCTCATCAGGCTAATATGCGTATCATTGACGCAGTGGCTCATCGTTTGGAGCTTCCGATTGAAAAGGTTTTAATCAATATAGACAGATATGGTAATACCAGTGCTGGTACTTTGCCTCTTTGTATCTGGGATTATGAAGATAAACTGAAGAAAGGTGACAACTTAATCTTTACTGCATTCGGTGCAGGTTTTACCTGGGGAGCTGTTTATGTGAAGTGGGGTTATGATGGAAAGAAGGAATAGTAACAAATGTTACTAAAATATAACATATAAAACGCATCTTATTTCGATTCGATGCGTTTTTTTGTCTAAATCAATAAATGAAAGGCGATGCATAAAGCAGGTTTTGTAAATATAGTAGGTAATCCGAATGTCGGAAAGTCGACGTTGATGAATGTGTTAGTGGGCGAGCGTGTTTCTATTGCTACCTTTAAGGCACAAACCACTCGTCATCGTATTATGGGGATCTATAATACGGATGATATGCAAATAGTTTTTTCCGATACTCCGGGAGTTCTGAAACCAAACTATAAATTGCAGGAGTCTATGCTGAATTTTTCTACTTCAGCATTGACGGATGCAGATATATTGCTTTATGTGACAGACGTGATAGAGACTCCTGATAAAAATAATGAGTTTGTTGAGAAGGTGCGTCAGATGACAGTTCCGGTGTTGCTACTTATTAATAAAATAGATTTAACAGATCAGGAGAAGCTTGTTAAACTTGTAGAAGACTGGACTAATTTACTTCCGCAAGCAGAGATTATTCCTATTTCGGCAACATCAAAATTCAATGTGGATTATGTGATGAAGCGAATAAAGGAATTGCTGCCGGATTCTCCGCCTTATTTTGAAAAAGATCAATGGACTGATAAGCCGGCTCGCTTTTTTGTAAACGAGATTATTCGTGAGAAGATTCTTCTGTATTATGACAAGGAGATACCTTATGCAGTAGAGGTTGTCGTGGAAGAGTTTAAGGAAGAGGCGAAGATGATACATATCCGTGCGATAATCTATGTGGAGCGAGACTCTCAAAAAGGGATTATTATCGGAAAGCAGGGAAAAGCTTTGAAGAAAGTGGCTACTGAAGCTCGACGGGATCTGGAACGTTTCTTTGGGAAAACTGTCTTCCTGGAGACGTATGTAAAGGTGGATAAAGATTGGCGTAGTTCGGACAAGGAATTGCGTAACTTTGGTTATCAGCTGGATTAAGAAAATATTCATACGACTGTGATAGTCGCAAAAACAACACGTGAACTATGGGAAATTTAGTTGCAATTGTTGGACGTCCCAATGTGGGAAAGTCAACTTTATTTAATCGCTTGACAAAGACTCGTCAGGCAATCGTGAATGATGAAGCGGGTACAACCCGTGACAGACAATATGGCAAGTCGGAATGGCTGGGACGTGAGTTCTCAGTAGTTGATACCGGCGGTTGGGTTGTCAACTCGGATGATATATTTGAAGAAGAAATTCGTAAACAGGTATTGATGGCAGTTGACGAAGCTGATGTAATACTGTTTGTGGTGGATGTGATGAATGGTGTTACTGATCTGGATATGCAAGTAGCAGCGATTTTGCGTCGTGCGAAAAGTCCGGTAATTATGGTGGCTAATAAAACGGACAATCATGACTTACAGTATAATGCTCCTGAATTTTATCGTCTGGGACTAGGTGATCCTTACTGTATTTCGGCTATGACCGGTAGTGGTACAGGGGATCTGATGGATCTTATTGTTAGTAAATTTAAGAAGGAGTCAGCTGAGATTCTGGATGATGATATTCCTCGTTTTGCTGTAGTAGGCCGTCCGAATGCAGGAAAGTCATCTATTGTTAACGCTTTTATTGGTGAAGAGCGTAATATTGTTACTGAAATAGCCGGTACGACTCGTGACTCAATCTATACCCGTTATAATAAGTTCGGTTTCGACTTTTATCTTGTTGATACAGCGGGTATTCGTAAGAAAAATAAGGTCAATGAAGATTTGGAATATTACTCGGTTGTTCGTTCTATCCGTTCCATAGAAAACGCGGATGTATGTATTCTTATGGTTGATGCAACCCGTGGTATAGAAAGTCAGGATCTGAATATATTTTCTTTAATCCAGAAGAATCAGAAAGGACTTGTAGTAGTTGTGAATAAGTGGGATTTGGTAGAGGACAAAACAGCGAAAGTAATGAAAACTTTTGAAGAAGCGATTCGTTCTCGTTTTGCACCTTTTGTGGATTTTCCTATTATATTTGCTTCAGCATTGACCAAACAGCGTATTTTAAAAGTACTTGAAGAAGCACGCGCTGTTTATGAAAACAGGACTATAAAGATACCTACTGCGCGTTTGAATGAAGAATTACTTCCATTGATAGAAGCTTATCCGCCTCCCGCAATAAAAGGGAAATATATAAAGATTAAGTATATTACTCAATTGCCTAATACACAAGTACCCTCTTTTGTGTTTTTTGCTAATTTGCCGCAATATATTAAAGAACCATATAAGCGATTCCTTGAGAACAAAATGCGTGAGAAGTGGAATCTGACTGGAACTCCTGTAAATATTTATATTCGTCAGAAATAATATGAAATAAATAATGCAAGATCTTCATTTTTCTAATGATAATATTTATATTTGTCAAAAATAGCAACAGACAATAAAATAGTATGGTAGAGAAAGCGGAGATTTTGCTGGTTGATGATCATGCATTAATCCTGGAAGGGATATGTCATATTCTTAAACGGCTTCCGGAAGTTGTAGTAGCAGACGCTGTAACAACTGGTGAGGAAGCCGTTGGATTAATAGCCGAGCGTGATTATGATATTTATATTTTGGATGTTGGGCTTCCCGATGTATCTGGATTTGAATTGATAGATATGATTCGTGAGCTCAATGAGGATGCGCGTATTATTGTAAATACGATGCATGAAGAAATATGGTATATTAACAGGCTTGTACGGCAAGGGGTAAATTCTGTAATTCTAAAGGCTTCAGATTCAATTGAAATAGAAAATGCAGTGAAGAGTGTACTACGAGGCGAAGCTTATACTTGTCCACGGTTTGAGGGGATACGTAAGAAACTGGGACATACATCTTCACAAATACATCCTAAAGATGTGCCTACTAAACGTGAAATAGAAGTATTACAGGCGGTGGCTGAGGGACTCTGTACACATGAGATTGCAGGACGATTGCAGATTACGGAGAATACAGTTGAAACATTTCGTAGGAGGCTGATTCAGAAGTTTAATGCAAAGAATGCTATTGATATGGTAGTAAAGGCAATGGCACAAGGATGGATTAATGTTTTGTAAACAGATTTTTTCTTTTGTCACGGTTTTCGGTGATGTTTCTGTGTGAATTTTCGACTATCTTTGAAGCGGTAATTGAAATACTCTCTTTTAGAGTTTTATAAAGAAAAGGGACAGTCAATATGTCGTGATGATATATGTCAATTCTATTAACTGGTTTTTACAATTAAGAAGGGCGCATTCTGAAGTGAGTGCGCCCTTTTTCTATACTATGCATTGTGCTATTTAACCTTCTATGTTTTGTATTTCTACATCTTTCACTTTACGAAGCAAGTCGGAAGCAAAGATAAAGTCGTTCAAACGTTTATTGGTCGATGTAAAAATGTCATCTTTTGTACCTTCCCACTCTTTTGTACCTTCATAGATATAAATAATTTTTTCCCCAATACCCATAACGGAGTTCATATCATGTGTATTGATAATAGTAGTCATGTTATATTCGCGGGTAATGTCATGTATAAGATCGTCAATTACCAATGAGGTTTTGGGGTCAAGACCAGAATTGGGTTCATCACAAAATAGATACTGGGGATTTAATGCAATAGCCCGTGCAATAGCTACACGTTTTTGCATACCTCCACTGATTTCTCCCGGATATTTATCTTTAGCTTCTGTCAGATTTACACGGTCCAGGCAAAACATTGCACGCTTGGCACGGTCCCGTACCGTATCATTGCTAAACATATTCAACGGGAACATCACATTGTCCAACACGGACATGGAGTCAAATAAGGCAGCACTCTGGAATATCATTCCCATTTCCCGTCGGAGCATCTTTTTTTCCTTCTTTCCCATGGTTAGAAAGTTACGATGGTCGTATAGTAACTCTCCTTTTTCCGGGACAAGCAAACCAACGATGCATTTCATCAATACAGTCTTTCCCGAACCACTCTGACCAATAATCAGATTGGTCTTTCCATTTTCGAAGGTGGCATTGATATCTTTCAGTACCGTTTTGTCCTCGAATGACTTATAGAGCTTTTTTACTTCAATCATCCCATTAAAAGTTTAGTTAATATCAGGTCGGCAAATAAGATTAGTACACTACTGGAAACCACAGAGTCTGTAGATGCTTTTCCTACGGCTATCGAACCACCCTCTACTGTATAGCCGAAGAAAGAAGATACACTGGCAATGATAAATGCAAAGAATAGTGATTTTATGATACCGCACCACACAAACCATTCTACGAACATATATTGCAGACCATACTCTAAATTGGTAGCCGTCATAATGCCCCCAAACCAACAGGTGGCAAAGGCACCGATAATACCAGCAAAAATACTAAACGTTACCAGAATCGGAATGGTTGTTACCATTGCGGCTATTTTAGGAAGTATCAGGTAGTTAGCAGAGTTAACTCCCATTATTTCGAGAGCATCTATTTGTTGTGTTACACGCATTGTTCCCAATTCTGAGGCAATATTAGAGCCCACTTTACCTGCCAGTATCAAACACATGATGGAGGAGGAGAATTCCAGTAACATGATTTCGCGGGTTACGTAGCCCACCGTCCAACGAGGCATCCAGGGGCTTTCGATATTCAGCTTGATTTGTATGGTGATAACCGCTCCTATGAAAAATGAAATCAGCAGTACGATTCCGATAGAGTTCACACCCAGCTGTTCTATTTCATTGAGATATTGACGGAAGAACATTCTCATACGTTCAGGCCGTGAGAAAGTGCGCCCCATCAGCACCATATATCTTCCAACCGTTCTTAATGCTTTGATCATAACTTCGTATATTTGTCTGCAAATGTACGTTTTTTCGGCTTATTTTTGCTACATTTGCCGCAAAATAACAAAGATATGGAAGAAAGCAAGATGGTGCTTCGTACGGAGGACCTGGTAAAAAAGTACGGTAAGAGAACTGTGGTTAGCCATGTTTCCATTAATGTGAAGCAAGGTGAAATCGTAGGTTTGCTGGGACCGAACGGTGCTGGTAAGACTACCTCATTCTATATGACCGTGGGCCTGATTACTCCTAATGAGGGCCGTATCTTCCTCGATGATCTTGAAATAACAAAATATCCGGTGTATAAGCGTGCGCAAACTGGTATCGGTTATTTGGCACAGGAGGCTTCCGTATTTCGTCAGATGAGTGTGGAAGATAACATTGCTTCTGTGCTTGAAATGACAAACAAACCGAAAGAATATCAGAAAGAAAAGCTGGAAAGTCTGATTGCTGAGTTTCGTTTGCAGAAAGTGCGTAAGAATAAAGGTAACCAACTTTCGGGAGGAGAGCGCCGTCGTACGGAAATAGCTCGTTGTCTGGCTATTGACCCCAAATTTATTATGCTTGATGAACCTTTTGCCGGAGTTGACCCTATTGCAGTAGAAGACATTCAGCAAATTGTCTGGAAACTAAAAGACAAGAACATCGGTATTCTTATTACTGACCATAATGTGCAGGAGACGTTAAGTATTACGGATCGTGCCTATCTTCTGTTTGAAGGAAAGATCCTTTTTCAGGGAACTCCGGAGGAACTTGCAGCGAATAAGATTGTTCGTGAAAAATATCTGAGTAACAGTTTCGTGCTTCGTCGTAAAGACTTCCAGTTAGAGAAAGATTAATCTTTCTCATTCGGGAGGTACTTCAAATAAATCATATCTATACATTGTTCGCCGTTGTCTTCGAATATAGGTTCGGGATAGTTGTCAACGAAGAAGTTTCTGATAATGTGTGAATCAACAAAACCGCATTTCCGGTAGAATGCCAATTGGTAGAATTCCCGTTCAGGGATACCGGTACTTCCTGTACCAACAATGATTTCAGGAATTTCTTTGAAATAATTGAAAATAAATGAAATCATACGGCTGGCATATCCTTTTCTTAAATGATCGGGATGCGTAACCAGATTTTTAATTTCTGCAGTGGAGCCATCTGATACAACTACGGCTGCGCATACAATCTCTTTTTTTACCTGCATAGTAAATAAATGCCCCTTGCTGAGATATTTATTTATCATGTCTACTGAAGGATCTGCTATTAGCAGTAATTCGATGAAAGCTTCTTTATTCTCAGTGATTTCCTCTATCACCATGTCTTGTGGATATTTCATATAGACAAATATAACAAAAAAGAACCTTCCGACAAAATTAAGTATATCGGAAGGCCATTTCTTTTTTTCTTTTGTTAGAATTTGGGTCTTGCCTCTTTAACCACCATTGTACGGCCATGGTATTCTGCGCCATTCAATTCGGTGATAGCTTTTGAAGCAGCAGCATCGTCTTCCATTTCAATAAAAGCAAAACCTTTTGATCTGCCGGTTTCGCGATCCATAATAACTTTTACTGAAGATACTGTTCCGTAGTCTTCCATGACTTGTTGCAAATCTGCTTCCTTAACGCGGTAGTTAAGGTTTCCAACATAAATGTTCATAGTGAAAATGATAAAAAATAAATAATGAAATAAAACTCTCAGGAAGATGATTGATAATAAAAAGATTAAAACGACAGAGAGTTTACAAATGCGTTTTTCAAACGAAGTAAAGCCTTGTAATAGAAATCGAGAAACTAATACATCATCATTCCGTAACAAAGAAAAACATAAAAAATGAAAATACAATTATTTTTCTTGTGTTTTTTTGCTGTTAATGTGATGATATACTGTGCTTTTGTTCGTTTTGTAGTATAAATTGGTGTATTTTAGAGGGGCTTTTTCCGATAACAAGGATTTGCTGAAAATTAGTTCCGGATAGTTTATAAAACCACCTAAAGACCTGTTTTTATACAGATATCTTTAGGTGGTTTCTCTTTTTTGTTAGATAAAGAGAGAGAGAATATCATTCGATTACAACTTTTGTTGCATAGGATACCTGGTCTTTTGTGATTTTTACAATGTATAATCCGGCAGAAGTTCCCATCTTTCCTATGGCTTCCAGTACCTGATTGGCTGCGGAGATTGATTTATATGATCGGTTCCACAAGGCATACGGATCTTCTTGCCCGTTCAGTTTCTTATCGGCATATATCAAAAAGAGGTTCGTACATTGTAGTTTCAATGACAGGCTGTTCAGTTTCCAGTTGGCTATCAATGCTTTTGGGAAATCATAAGACAAGCCTATTTCTTTCATTCGGATAAATCCGCCGTCAGCAATGCGCATATCAGAATAGTTGTAGGCATTGTAGGCCCGGCTTAAATAAGGATCCAGTCTGTTTTGGCGCGTACTGGCTATTACGGGTATATTAGTAAACTTTTCGTCTCCCGGCACCATCCAGCGGTTTTTGAATTCTTTTGGAGTAGCGGTGAGGTCGGAATAACTGGAACTGAAAACATTGTCCAGACACACCACGTTGCCGAATGAATAGGTGATGAATAAGTTTAGTTTAAACCCTTTATAGCCGAATGTATTCCCGAAACTACCCAGATCTGTTGGGGCAGCAGCTCCCGAATATTTCAGGAAATCAAGTTTTTTACTTTCCTGAAAGTTGATATCTGTTGTTGTAATCTGTCCGTCCTGATTGAGGAAGGTAGGTATACCATCTTTGTTTAATCCCTGAAATGGAATAGAGAAGATAGAACGTACCGGATAGTAAACCATATCCGGATACCAGCCCCATCAGTGTCTTGTTTGATTTTAGTTTGGTAATCTCGTTATGGGTATGAGAATAGATGAAGTCGGTAGTCCAGCTAAAATCTTTAGTCTGGATGTTTCTTGTTGATAGAGTGAACTCTACACCATTGGATTTCAGCTCGGCGATATTACCCATTTTCAAAATCTCGCCTCCGGCTCCCTGAGTACTTACCGGTCCTATGAGGTCATAGTTGTTACGCTGATACCAGTCTACTGCAACACTGATACGATTGTCCAGCAATCCTACATCAACTCCTATGTTCAGTTCATGTTTTTTTTCGTAAGTCAGATCAGAGTTTCCAAGATTCACTACCTGCAATCCCATTTCACCTGTAGAGGCTGTTGGTCTCCAGGGCTTATAAGCGGATAAGATGGCTGTGGAGTTTGTTACACTTTCGGGACCACGGTCTGTTGTCAAGCTATAAGATGCTTTAAGCGATAAATGAGATAGAGCCGGTTCCCAGTCTTTGAAAAATTCTTCCTCATGGATATTCCATGCCCCCGATATATTCCATGTTGGTAACCAACGGGACGAGCGTGTCTTTCCCAGCGTATTGGAACCTTCGTAACGAATCGTACCATTGAGGGTATATATTCCTTTATAAGAATAGGTCGCATTGGCGAAGAAGGCAATGTTACGCACCCTTCCCTTTGCGATTGAATAGTAATCAGTGCCTTCTTCGGCACCTTTTTTAAATACCTGATAAGCATAGAACGGTACTTCACCCATTGAGTACTGAAGCCCCCATCCGCGTATCCACTTTCTTTGCCGGTCAATATAGTTTGATTCCATACCGCCAAATAAGTTCACGATATGTTTCTCTTGTAAATACCACCTTCCGGGAGTATGCTGATAGGCGGTGCATGTGGATTGTCCGGATCACGGTATAAATGAGGGGTTTGGTCTCTGATGCTGGAAGTGGGCATGGTCCTGTAGGCCATTGCCTAATTGGAAAAGTCAGTGATAATATGTTCCTGCGATGTTGATGAGTACTTCAGGTCGGATGCGTTGATATCCATGTAATTATTCTCCAGTTCATGGAAAATATTGAAAAGGAACATAATTACGGGTATAGCTTGTTATACTATAGTAATAAGAATATAATTTCATTATCAATATTGGTTGTTTTTTATTACAAGTCGTGATGAAAGTATTTTTTGAGATTTATGTTCCTTGTCATCTTTTATGAATAACTTGTCGGTTTCTCACCGAGAAACGCCTCGTTTGTCGTAGAGAATCGGTTCGATCTTCGTAGAGTTTCGACGCGTTTCTCGTAGAGAAAAAATATGTGTATTTAATATATTGATATTCAGTGTTTTGTTAGCGCTTGTCTATGTCTTGTATTTTCTTAATAATACAATCTTGCTTATTTCTTCTTTTCTTTGTGTTTTTATTTTATAAATAATTACAGATGCGGGTTTAGGGGTGAATGTTATTTTTATATTTAAGAATGGTAATACTTTCGGTGGTTTTTTATCAATTTTGGTAGAAATATTTATGGGAAGTATGGCAAGCGATGCTTGGTTGAAATGCATGTTAACTCAGACTCTCGAAAATAAAAAGATGTGTAAGATAAAGAAAAACAGTTTTTTAATCTCTGTTTTATTGAATACTAATACTTAGTAGAACTTTGTGTGGTTCTGTGATGAGTTTAACTCATTTATTGATTCATATTAAAAAATCTTCAATACGTTAGTTATATAAATAATTCTTCCGCGTTTTTTTGATAATTGAAAGATTAGCACTAATTTTGCACCCTCATTTGAATATAGAATAAAGTATAAATCAAATAAATAATTGTCAGAATGAACGTTTCATTTCAAAACATTGACAAAGTAAGCGCATTGCTTACAGTAAAGCTGGAAAAAGCTGATTATCAGGAAAAAGTAGATAAATCTTTGAAGACATTCCGTCAAAAAGCTCAGATTCCGGGATTCCGTAAAGGGATGGTACCGATGAGCCTGGTGAAGAAAATGTATGGTAAATCAGTGGTTGCTGAGGAAGTAAATAAACTTCTTTCAGAAAAAGTATATGATTATATTAAGAGTAATAATATAAATATGCTGGGCGAACCAATGCCTAACGAAGAAAAGCAGCAGGTGATTGATTTCGATACAATGGAAGATTTTGAATTTGTATTTGATATTGCTTTGGCACCTGAATTTAAGGCAGAAGTAAGTAGTAGTGATAAGGTAGACTACTATACAATCGAAGTAACTGATGCAATGGTAGACAACCAGGTGAAAGCTTATACACAGCGTAATGGTAAATACGAACAGGTTGCTGCTTACGAAGATAACGATATGCTGAAAGGTCTGATTGCAGAACTGGATGAAAACGGTAATACTAAAGAAGGTGGCATCCAGGTAGAAGGTGCAGTATTGATGCCTTCTTATATGAAGAACGATGAGCAGAAAGCTATCTTTGCCAATGCAAAAGTAAATGATGTATTGGTGTTCAATCCGAATACTGCATATGACGGACATGCTGCTGAAATCGCATCGTTACTGAAGATTGAAAAAGAGGCTGCTGCTGAAGTGAAATCTGATTTCAGTTTCCAAGTGGAAGAAATTACTCGTTTTGTGTCAGGTGAATTGAATCAGGAAATCTTTGACCAGGTATTTGGCGAAGGTGTTGTGAAGACTGAAGAAGAATTCCGTGCTAAAATTAAGGAAAGCATTGCTGAGCAGCTTGTAGCCGACAGTGACTATAAATTCCTGATTGACGCTCGTAAGATGTTGATGGAAAAGGTGGGTAAACTTGAATTCCCGGATGCATTACTGAAACGTGTAATGTTGCTGAACAACAAAGAGAAAGGCGAAGAATTCGTAGCTGAAAACTATGACAAGAGCATTGAGGAACTGACTTGGCACCTGATTAAAGAACAATTGGTGAAAGACAACGAAATTAAAGTTGAGCAGGAAGATGTAATCAAGATGGCTAAAGATGCTACCAAAGGACAGTTTGCTCAGTATGGTATGATGACAGTGCCCGAGGATATTCTTGAAAACTACGCTCAGGAAATGCTTAAGAAAAAAGAAAATGTTGATGGCCTTGTAGGTCGCGTGGTTGAAGCTAAATTGGCTACAGCGCTGAAAGCTAAGGTGACACTGAACAACAAGACTGTTCCGATGGAAGAATTTAACAAGATGTTCGAATAATATCCTTTTACAGGAAAGAACATAAAGTCACAGAAACACAGAGTTTTTATAAAATTATAACTCTGTGTTTTTTTGTGTCTCTGTGTTCTTTTTTGTTTCTTTGCAGTTACATATTAAAAATAAGAAAGGAACATAAAAATGGATGATTTTAGAAAATACGCAACCAAGCATTTAGGAATGAACAGCTTGGCACTGGATGATGTGATTAAATCACAGGCTGGGTATTTGAATCCCTATATTCTTGAAGAAAGACAACTCAATGTAACACAACTTGATGTGTTCTCGCGTCTGATGATGGACCGCATTATCTTTCTTGGTACCCAGATAGATGATTATACAGCCAATACTTTACAGGCTCAGTTATTATATCTGGATTCAGTGGATCCAGGTAAAGACATCTCTATCTATATTAACTCTCCGGGAGGATCTGTGTATGCCGGATTGGGCATCTATGATACAATGCAATTCATTTCCAGTGATGTGGCTACTATCTGTACGGGTATGGCTGCTTCTATGGCTGCTGTTCTGCTGGTAGCGGGCACAGAGGGCAAACGCTCCGCTTTAAAGCATTCACGCGTAATGATTCACCAGCCGATGGGGGGGGCACAAGGACAGGCTTCGGACATCGAAATCACTGCCCGCGAAATAATGAAGTTAAAGAAAGAACTCTATACTATTATTGCAGACCATTCTCATACAGACTTTGAAAAGGTATGGGCGGATTCTGACCGTGATTACTGGATGACAGCAGAAGAAGCCAAGGAGTATGGTATGGTAGACGAAGTGTTGATTAAAAAATAAAAATGGCTGAATCAAAAAATAATAAAAAGAGATGTAGTTTTTGCGGCCGTACGGAGAATGAAGTCGGCTTCCTGATAACAGGAATGAACGGCTATATTTGCGATAGTTGTGCTACCCAGGCTTATGAGATAACTCAGGAAGCGTTGGGGGCTGACAAAAAGGGCGTAGGAACTACAACACTGAATCTGAAAGAACTGCCTAAACCGGTAGAAATTAAAAAGTTTCTGGATCAGTATATTATCGGACAGGATGATGCGAAACGATTCCTGTCTGTGTCAGTGTATAACCACTATAAACGTCTTTTGCAGAAAGATACAGGAGATGATGTGGAGATTGAAAAGTCGAACATTATTATGGTGGGAAGTACCGGAACCGGAAAAACTTTATTGGCACGTACAATTGCGAAGCTGTTACATGTGCCGTTTACTATTGTAGATGCTACAGTGCTTACTGAGGCTGGTTATGTAGGAGAAGACATCGAGAGTATTCTCACTCGTCTGCTCCAGGTAGCCGATTATAATGTACCCGAGGCAGAACAGGGAATTGTATTTATAGATGAAATAGATAAGATTGCCCGTAAAGGTGATAATCCTTCTATTACCCGTGATGTTAGTGGTGAAGGCGTACAACAAGGGCTACTCAAACTATTGGAAGGGTCTGTTGTGAATGTACCGCCTCAGGGTGGCCGTAAACATCCGGATCAGAAAATGATTCCTGTGAACACCAAAAATATTCTGTTTATTTGTGGTGGCGCTTTCGATGGTATTGAAAAGAAGATAGCACAACGCTTGAATACGCATGTAGTAGGCTATAGCGCTTCACGTAAGACAGCTACGATTGATAAAAGCAATATGATGCAGTATATTGCACCGCAAGACCTGAAATCATTCGGGTTGATACCCGAAATTATTGGTCGTTTGCCGGTGCTTACTTATCTGAATCCGTTGGATCGTGATGCACTTCGTGCGATACTGACCGAACCGAAAAACTCTATTATCCGTCAATATGTGAAGTTATTTGAGATGGATGGAGTCAAACTGACGTTTCAGGATGAGGTGTTTGAGTACATCGTAGATAAAGCAGTTGAATATAAGCTCGGAGCACGCGGATTGCGTTCCATTGTAGAGACAATCATGATGGATGTCATGTTTGAAATCCCTTCGGAAAATGAAAAAGAGTACGAAGTAACATTGGACTATGCGAAACAGCAGCTGGAAAAAGCAAATATAGCAAGATTGCAAACTGCTTAAAATCAAAAGGTAAGAAGTATCGGATGGTTCGTTTCTGTTTTTTATTGAAAAATATTAGTCGAATTATGCTTGATATTTAAGAAGTTGTTTATAACTTTGTTAGAGCTCTTTTACAGAAAGAGTTTTTAAAGTTAAACCATGAACTGAATAAAACAACCTATTTAAGATGGCAGGGAAGATTAATTTGACAGACCAACTGAAACAGTATTTCGGATTTGATAAATTCAAAGGAAATCAGGAAGCGATCATTCAGAACTTGCTTAATGGTGGCGATACTTTTGTGTTGATGCCTACCGGTGGCGGCAAATCTTTATGCTATCAGTTGCCTTCTCTTTTGATGGAGGGTACGGGAATTGTTATTTCTCCATTGATTGCATTGATGAAGAATCAAGTGGATGCAATGCGTAACTTCAGTGAGGAGGATGGTATAGCCCATTTTATTAATTCTTCATTAAATAAAGGTGCGATAGATCAGGTGAAGTCTGATATTCTTGCCGGAAAGACAAAGTTGCTGTATGTGGCTCCTGAGTCATTGACAAAGGAAGAGAATGTGGAATTTTTGCGGTCAGTAAAAATCTCGTTTTACGCAGT
Organism: Bacteroides sp. 41_26; assembly: GCF_949740115.1. NCBI lineage: Bacteria > Pseudomonadati > Bacteroidota > Bacteroidia > Bacteroidales > Bacteroidaceae > Bacteroides > Bacteroides sp. 41_26. Next base: position 87,866 of record NZ_CATJGZ010000086.1, on the reverse strand, counting down.
AGATGAGGCTCACTGTATTTCGGAATGGGGACATGATTTCCGTCCGGAATATCGAAGAATACGTCCTATTATTAATGAGATAGGCAAAGCGCCACTTATTGCGCTTACAGCAACTGCAACACCCAAAGTGCAACACGACATCCAGAAGAATCTGGGAATGGTAGACGCACAAGTCTTTAAATCGTCGTTTAATCGGCCGAACTTATATTATGAAGTACGTCCGAAGACTACAAATATAGATAGAGATATCATTAAGTTTATCCGAAATAATCCGGAAAAGTCAGGTATTATTTACTGTCTGAGCCGGAAAAAAGTGGAGGAACTTGCTGAAATTCTTCAGGCGAATGGTATTAATGCGCGAGCTTATCATGCAGGTATGGATTCGGCTACAAGAACTCAAAACCAGGATGACTTCCTGATGGAAAAAATTGATGTGATTGTGGCAACCATTGCTTTTGGTATGGGCATCGATAAACCGGATGTCAGGTATGTAATGCATTATGATATACCAAAGAGTTTGGAGGGATACTATCAGGAGACAGGACGTGCCGGTAGAGATGGCTGTGAGGGTAAGTGTATTACCTTTTATACCAATAAAGACTTGCAGAAACTGGAGAAGTTTATGCAAGGCAAACCTGTGGCAGAACAGGAAATAGGCAAGCAGCTTCTGCTGGAAACTGCTGCATATGCCGAATCTTCCGTTTGTCGCCGTAAGACCTTACTACATTACTTCGGCGAAGAGTATACGGAAGATAATTGTGGAAATTGTGACAACTGTTTAAACCCTAAAAAACAAGTGGAGGCTCAAGAATTATTGTGTGCTGTGATTGAAGCGGTCATAGCGGTAAAAGAAAACTTTAAGGCAGACTATATAATAGATATTTTACAAGGAAGAGAAACTTCTGAAATACAAGCACATTTACATGAAGATCTGGAAGTATTCGGATCGGGTATGGGCGAAGAAGATAAAACCTGGAACGCTGTTATTCGTCAGGCATTAATTGCCGGTTACCTAAGTAAAGACGTTGAGAATTATGGTCTGTTGAAAGTGACAGAGGAAGGACATAAGTTTCTGAAGAAACCTAAATCGTTTAAAATTACAGAAGATAATGATTTTGAAGAGGTAGAAGAAGAAACTCCGGCCAGAGGTGGTGGATCTTGTGCTGTAGATCCGGCACTTTACTCTATGCTTAAAGACTTACGGAAAAAACTTTCTAAGAAACTGGAAGTTCCCCCTTATGTTATTTTCCAGGATCCTTCTTTGGAAGCAATGGCAACGATCTATCCGGTAACGCTTGATGAACTTCAGAATATTCCGGGAGTTGGTGCTGGAAAAGCAAAACGTTATGGTGAGGAGTTCTGCAAACTGATTAAGCGTCATTGTGAAGAGAATGAGATAGAACGTCCTGAGGACTTACGGGTGCGTACTGTTGCCAATAAATCTAAGTTAAAGGTTGCTATCATTCAGGCTATTGACCGTAAAGTTGCATTGGATGATATTGCTTTGTCTAAAGGAATTGAATTCGGTGAACTATTGGATGAAGTAGAGGCAATTGTTTATTCGGGCACAAAACTGAATATTGATTATTTTCTTGATGAGATAATGGATGAAGATCACATGCTTGATATTTATGATTATTTCAAAGAATCAACAACAGACAAAATAGATGATGCCCTGGATGAATTGGGAGATGAGTTTACCGAAGAGGAAGTGCGTCTGGTGCGTATCAAGTTTATCTCGGAAATGGCTAATTAAAAAACAGCAAAATATTTTTTGCGGAGAATAGTAAAAGTCCGGTTACCTGTTGAGGTAGCCGGACTTTTTTTATGAAGGAAAATGAAGGTTTCTTTTTGCAATGTTGTAATACTGAATTGTTATAAAAACACGACTTTTCCCTTTCATTTGGATGGAAATGGGAAATTTTAACAATAAAGTAGGAGTTTTTACGGAATTATATTTAACTTTGTAGCATAAAATAAAAAAATACAAGTATAAGTTTCACACCTGACAAAACAAGTTTATCATGAATGGAGACTATTTAATAAATGTATTAACTGCACACGCTCTGAATATTTGGGTCAAGATAAAAAAGTGCCCTGTCTGAATATCTTCTCTTGAGCTGTTATAATAATGTATTCAAAAGTGATTTTCTCACTTTTGCTCTTTTCTGTATACATTGAAATTGCTCATACTATAAATATCCTAACGAAAAGATTTTTTTTATTATAATCAATGTTATCACACCTGACAAAACAAGTTTATCATGGATGAAGATTACTTAATTGCTGTTTTTCCTGTACATGCTTTAAAAAATATTTGGGTCAAGATAAAAAAGTGGCCTGTTTGAATACTCTCTTTTAATCGTATTAAAGTTTATGCGAAAATAGTTACCCTCTTTTAAAGAGGGCTGGATTTGTTTTATCATATCTGATTGCATCCCCTGCCTTTGTACGCATATGAATAGTCTAAATAGTATATAGAATAAAGTTTAATTAAAAAGAACGCAGAAGATGAGAAAAAGTATCCTTTTGTTTGTACTTTTTTCAGTTTTGCATATCTCAATGCTCTATGCACAGGGGTATGTTGTGAGCGGACATATCATTTCGGTTGAAGATAATCAGCCTTTGATAGGTGTTTCTGTCCTGGAAAAAGGTACAACGAATGGTGTAATTACCGATATAGATGGTAATTACAGACTGAATGTAACAAAGTCTCCGGCAACCTTGCAATTCTCTTATATAGGAATGACAATGGTAGAAAAGCAGGTGACAGGTACTTCAACAATTAATGTTACAATGGAAAATGCCACTCAAATGGTGGACGAAGTTGTAGTAGTAGCTTACGGGGTAAAGAAAAAAGGGACAATAGCCGGTTCGGTTTCCGTAGTTAAAGGGGATAAGATCGAAAATACACCCACAGCCAGCTTCGATCAGGCACTACAAGGTAAGTCTGCCGGATTAACCGTTTTACAGAATACAGGAGAACCGAGTGCTGCTGCCAGTTTTCAGATTCGCGGAACGAATTCAATTAATGCAGGTACTGCACCTCTTTTTATAATGGATGGAGTTGCTATCTCTGCTGATGATTTTTCGTCTATCAATCCCAATGATATAGAAAGTTTTACAGTACTGAAGGATGCATCGTCTACTTCAATTTACGGAGCTCGTGCTGCCAATGGTGTGATTGTAATTACAACAAAGAGGGGGCGTACGGCTGAAAAAGGAAAAATCATTCTTCGTGCTCAATATGGTTTTTCTGATCTGGCCTATGGCAAGTGGGACCAGATGAATACAACGGAACGCCTTAACTATGAGGAACAGATTGGGTTACGCGTGCCGGGTACGTATGACCGTGAAGCATTAGAGCGCATTGATATAAACTGGCGCGATGTAATATACAATAATAATGCCCCCATGTATTCTTATGAATTGAGTACATCGGGTGGAAGTAACAAGTTCAACTATTTTGTTTCAGCAGCTTATTTCGGTCAGGAAGGTATTGCGGTAGGATCTGATTTTGAACGCTATTCGGTTCGTGCCAATTTGGAAGTCCGCCCGGTGGAATGGTTGAAAATCGGCACGAATACTTCTTTGTCATATGAAAAAATAAAGGAAGCAGATGAAGGTGATTATAATGTAGTAACTCCGGTTTCGGCTTCTAAGTTTATGTTACCTTATTGGAATCCTTATAAGGAAGACGGCTCTTATACATCTATAGGAGACGGTTCCTGGAATGGTACGAATCAGAATCCTTTGGAGTGGCTGGATAATAATCCGGTAAAACGGAATCGTATGAAGGTATTGACCAGTCTGTTTGCTGAGTTGAGACCCATTGAAGGATTGGTACTACGTACTGTCGGAGGTCTCGATGCATCGGACAATCGTCTGACTGCTACCTCTAATCCTTCGTACGTCCCTAATTATGGTTCCGGTACGGTAGCCAAATCATTTGAGCGTTATAGTAACCTGACATGGACAAATACTGCCAATTATACATTTACGATAAAGGACGATCACAATATTAGCCTGCTGCTTGGACAAGAGGCGGTTATTAACCAGTCTGAAGGATTCAATGTAACCACAAGAGGACAATCCAATGACAAACTGTTGACCATGGCTACTGCCACCTCTGCCACTTCATGGGACGACATTGTATCAGAAGCTACTTATTTGTCCTTCTTCGGGCGTGCGGAATATAACTATAGTAATAAGTATTATGCTGATTTTTCAGTTCGTAGAGACGGTTCTTCCAAGTTCGGTAAGGATGCACGTTGGGCCAACTTCTGGTCGGTAGGTGCAATGTGGAATCTGAAATCAGAAGACTTTTTAAAGGATATAGATTGGCTGACCAATCTTCAATTGATTGCAAGTATCGGAACATCGGGGAACTCTTCCATTCCTAATTATGATCATACAGCCTTGTTTGCGGCTGGGCCGCAGTATTCCGGTAAAACAGGTATTGCACCTTATTCACGTGGAAATGAGGACTTAACCTGGGAAAAGTTAATGACTACCAATGTTGGTGTGAAGATCGGGATTTTTGACCGTTTGAACCTGAACGTTGAGTTCTATAATAAAAAGACAACCGACATGTTGATGGAAGTTCCCATAACTTTTGGTAATGGTTTCAGTACTAAATGGGATAATATCGGAGCAATGATTAACAGAGGAGTGGAGTTTGATGTGGATGCAGATATTATTCGTACGAAAGACTTTACATGGAATATCTCAGCAAATGCTTCTTATAATCATAATGAAATAACAGAATTGTATAACGGTTTGGATGAATATGAAATAAGTACGACTGGGTTACTTTTGAAAGTAGGACATTCTTATGGTGAATTTCATGCAGTACGTTATGCCGGAGTTAATCCAGCCAATGGCGATGCTTTATGGTACACTAAAGAGGGAGAACTGACAAATCGTTTTAGCAATGAAGACCGTGTGCTATTGGGTAAATCTTATGTAGCTCCTTGGCAAGGTGGTTTTGGTACAACCTTTTCTTATAAAGGTATTCAGCTATCTGCCCTGTTTAGTTGGGTAGCAGACCGTTGGATGATGAATAATGATCGCTTCTTTGATGAAAGTAATGGTACATATGCTGTTTATAACCAATCTGCTAAATTATTAAATCGCTGGCAGAAACCTGGTGATATAACAGAAATTCCCCGTGATGGAGCCCAGACGCAGCTTGATAGCCATTTGGTAGAAGATGCTTCGTTCATGCGTTTGAAAAATTTGGCGCTTAGTTATACTTTCCCGCAATCGTTATTGAAAAAGACAAAAGTGATAGAACGTGCTAAAGTATTTGGGCAAGCACAGAATTTATTGACTTTCACTAAGTTCACAGGTCTGGATCCGGAATCTAATTTGAATATGTACCGGGCGTCGTATCCGTTGTCCCGTCAGTTCTCATTCGGCATTGAAGTTACATTCTAATAAGTAGAAGAAAAAGTATGAAAAAGATAAGAATATATTTATTAGTGGCACTATTGTGTGGAATGTCCTCCTGTAGTGATTTTCTGGACAGATACCCGGATACAGCTGTGCCCGAAGAAGAATCGATGACCGATCTGGTGTCCAGTGAACAAATTGTAATCGGTATTTACAGTAGTTTTAAGAACTCGGCTCTGTATAGCGGAACTTTAACCTTGGCCCCCGATGTACAGACTGATCTGGTATATGCTGTTAAAGGGTATACAAATGTATATGGCCCGATGTATCGTTGGGATTTCCGGGATAGTGATACCAGCATTGAGTCGGTGTATTCGGGTTTGTATCAAGTGATAGCCCGTTGTAATTTCTTTATGGATCATAAAGATGAAGTATATAGTAAACTAACAACAGAGGCTGATAAAACTACTTTCAAGAAATATGAAGGGGATGTTTATTTTTTCCGTGCGTTAGCTTATTCTGATTTGATACGTATGTATTGTGAGGCTTATGATCCGGATAATGCGGAAAACCAGCTGGGAGTTTCTTTGTATTTGCGCTATCGCAAAGAGGGTGAAGACAGTTCTATTGAACCTCGTTCTTCATTAGCCGATTCTTATAAGCAAGTATTAAGCGATCTGGAACAAGCGGAGAAATATGCAACCCGTAAGGGAGCAGATACGCAGTGGATTACAATAGGAGCCGTGCAGACTTTGAAAACAAGAGTTTTTCTTCATATGAAGAATTGGGAAAAGGTGATAGAGTATGCTACAAAGGTAGTTGACTCTAAAGTATATACCTTGGCCGATGCAATGAAAGCAAAATGGGTAGATGAAGAAACTGGTAATACGATGACCGACTATCAACGGATGTGGAAATATGATGAAGGTGATGAAGTGATCTGGCGTGTACAAATGAGTACGACGGATAGAGGCGGAGCTTTGGGAACAATTTTCCTGAATTATAATAATGTGGCTTATCTGCCCGATTATGTACCGGCAAAATGGTTACTCGATTCATATAGTGCAAATGATATGCGCTATTCTGCTTTCTTTTATTCCATTAAGACCGGATATTCTCATGGATTAACCTGGCCTATTGTTATCAAATATTTGGGTAATGCGGATATTGATGCCGGTGTTGGTAAGTATTATACAAATATGCCTAAAGTATTGCGTTATGCTGAAGTCTTTTTGAACCGTGCTGAGGCTTATGCACAATTGGGAAAAACGAAAGAGGCCAATAATGATTTGACTAAGTTGAGAAGAGCGCGTATTGCAGATTATGGCAGTGCATCCTATACTCAGGATAAACTGATGAAAGCAATTCAGGATGAACGTGCAAAAGAATTATTTATGGAAGGTTTCCGTTTGTCTGATTTGAAGCGTTGGAATTTGGGTTTTGAACGTATGCCCCAAACCGGAACGATAGATGGAGCTTTAAATAATTCATTGAAAATAGGAAAAGACAATCCGGCCTTTATATGGCCTATCCCGAAACATGAACTTGATGCTTCGATGGGATTGGTTAAACCAAATGAAAGCAATAAATAAGAGAGATGATTATGAAGAAAAGTATATATAGTTTATGTACACTGTTTGCAATTCTACTGGTAGGTTGTGACAGTAAAGAGGTGCTTTATTCAGATGCTTCGTATGTCATGTTTACCGATTCTGCCATGGTAATGCCTGTGACGGTGAATTCGGAAAGAACTTTTGATGTTGTGGTTGCTGCCACTCAGGCAACGGATTATGACCGGAATTATGTGGTTAGTGTAGATGTAGATCATACGAATGCCATTGAAGGATATCATTTTGAGCTTTTGAATAAGAATGTTTTGATAAAATCGGGTGAGCGGACAGGAACTGTAACGATAAAGGGGTATTTTGATAATATGAATCGTACAGATAGCCTGGCAGTGACTTTGAAACTGATCAACGATAAGAATGAAACGATGAGCCTGTATGGGAATAAGACAAATATTTTTTTATTTAAATGCTATCCGTTTAATATAAATGATTACATAGGTGATCTGCGTATGACATGTACATTCCCATTCAGTGAGGACTCAAAGAGTTTTTTAGTGAAAAGCGAGAAAGTAGACGATCATACTATACTTATCAAGGCACCCTTTGACGACAGTTATGATTTAAAGGTCAAATTTAATGCGTCGGATGAGGAACCGATGAATGATGGAGTAACTGTTGTGGAACAGGAAGCGTTTCTTGACGCAGGATATGGATTAGTTTTTGCACAATCGGTGGCAAGTAATCCGAGCTTTTTCATAACAGCAGATAGAGGAGTAGTTCTCTATTTGAATATATTCCTTCCTAAAGTGGGTTCATTTGGAACGTACCTGTATATATTTGAGTGGATTAGCCCTTATGAGGCTGAAGCAGAAAAGAACGGTATTACTCCTCCTTATGACATTAAAGTACAGCCTAAGGGATATTCATTGAAGAAATAATCGATTAAAAGAAAGAAAATATGAATACAATTACCCATTTGAAAAATCGGTTGGGCTATTGGGCGTTACTCGTAATGACCTTTGCCATTGTAGCCTGCTCGGATGATAAGGAAGAATCACCGGAGGTGCAGGGAAAAACAACGTTTGATGTTGAAGATATAGTTTTTGTAAGTGAAAAAGGAGAACAGGAGACAACCTTCTCTTTTGAAGCAGGAAATGAATGGACGGCTTCTTTTTCGGAAGGTGGCAGTGTGTTTTTCTCGGCTTCACAAACTAAAGGAAGTAAAGGCAAAGCGGAAATTACCATACAACCTTTGAGAACAAACCTGGAAGCACAGGTACGTACAGCGGAACTCCGTATATCAGTTGTTGGAGATGAAACGGTATATGTAGTGAAGATCTCTCAATTGGGCAAAGGGGCCAGTCTCGTGGTTGACACAGAAAGCTTGGTTTTAGAGGCAGATAATGTTGGAGAGTACTTTGTAGATACGTTGACTGTAAGTTCTGATCAAGCTTGGGAGCTGGTTGATGCAACCAGTGGAATACTTTTCTCTTTTATAGACGAACATCAGTCTGACCAGATTACTACTAAGAAGTTAGAAGTGAAAGTACTGTTTACCGATTTTGAATCAATGGTTCTGGAGGGTGGGTTCAATATTAAGGCTGGTACTACTCTAAAATATATTTCAGTGAAAGCTACAGCTGAATGTAAAGCTTATCTGACAGAAGAAATGGACGCTGCAGTTGAAAAGTTGGAATTGTTGATAGATCCCGCTACCCCTGGAGTCTATATGGCCCCTCTGTATGTTTCTTCAAATATCCAGTGGAAATTGGAATTGCCAGAATGGCTGTCTACTCCTCAGCCTACTAATATTACTGTATCGGGAACGTTGGCTACGAATCCTTTATATGTAGAAGTGCGCATAGCTGACGGTATGATTCCTGCGTCAGAAAAAGAAGATGTGATTATATTATCGGATATTCGTTCCAAGCAACTGATTACTATTCCGATCCACTTTGCCGGAATTAGTGATGATTATATTAATCATAATTTTGAGTTTCCGGCATTTGACCCGTATGGAAATGATTTTGCATTTGATCCGATACCTGGTACGGCACGGATACTCGAATTGCCATTTATGATTGAAACAGGTAAAAATTATACAGATGTAACCGATGCACCATTCAAGTTACTTTTATGTAAATGTGTGAACGGTGCACTTGAACGGACAGCTGTTCATTGGGCTACTCTGCATATAGGCGATTCTTCCAAAGATAAGACATCCAATGGGGTATACACAAAAGAACTTTATCTGGCAGCCAATCAGCGTGGTGACGAAGATGATATGAATAAGATTACTTCGATGGGAGAAGATAGAGAGGCTTACCTGTTTATTGTTCCCAATTCGGTAAGTTTTGATGATTTGTTTGAAGATCCGGTTTCTACTACTTTGAAGAGTCAGTATATAGGGTCATATATACGGCAAAAAAATGCTTTTCTGGAGTATAAGATGAGCGTAACCGGTATTGAAAATGGAGCAACAATCACCTTTCCGGCAGCAGGTGAAACCAAATCTTTTGATATGCTTTCTGATGCAGTGAAAATTTTTACATCCCGGTTAGATGTGACAGAAGTCGTAACAGGAGTTGAGAACCCACGTACTTTTGTTCCTAATGATGTAAATATTGAGTTTAAAATGAAAGATGGAGTGGTCGATTTAACGAAGTTCGTACTTGCCGTAGGAAAAAACAAGGATAAACGGGATCGTGTAATCAAGATTGAGTTCAAGGCATTTAGAGGTATTAATCCGGAAGATGGTAGTGACAATACCTTTACGATGTTTACTTTTTATATTAAACAACCATTTCAATAATTAAATATACTGTTAATAATGAAGTTATTATATCAAATATTAGGGGTGTTTGTTGCTTTTCTGGGACTTGTTTTGGCCGGAAGTTGTTCTGATGATGAAATAGCCGCTTCTCAGGAAGGTTACGGATATATGCAGCTTCAGTTGCATAAGAAGGGTGCGGACTCCCGCGCGCTGGATAGCGGAAAGGAACTCAGCTATCTGAAAGATGTACGTAAGATTCAGGTTACCTTGACGTCTGCCGATAATCAATCTTTCAGTATGGCATTGATGCCGAAGTCTGTCAGTGAGGAAGGTGCTGAATTTGGATTATCTACTGTACCGGTGCAGTTGATGCCCGGTACCTATAAGATCACTTATTTTGTTGTTTATGGAGATGAGGTGGTAGACGGACAAGCTGAAATCTTACAGTCGGGGACGCCTGACGAGGAGGTTCGTTTCCGGATAGAGAATGATCGTCTGACAGAGGTTGACTTTGCATTGGAAGCTGTTTTGTATGGTAAATATGCAGCGGTATTTGGAAAAGATTTGTCGGCTATTGAGTCTCCTCTTTCCCGCGCCACTGTTGATAACAGTAGGGTGAAATATGAAGACATTGCTTCGGCAGTGTTCACATTCAAGTATTCAAATAATGGCATTAGTTATATTGAGAGCTATCCGGTAAAGGCAAAAAAGGAAAAGAAAGCTCAGCTGTTTTCTACCGATACGATTCAGATGAAACAGGGAGATTATGTTCTGTCTCATTATAAATTGTATAATAAAAACAAGGAGCTGATCTATGCAATGGACAAAGAGCAGAATGTAAAGATTGAACATTTTAAGCTTTTACGTGATACGGTAGATGTGAAACTATATGAGACGGCAGCGATTCGTGATTACATTGCTTTGTATAACATATGGAAGGCAATGGGTGGTGAAGAGTGGTCATGGAACGGTGAAGGTTATAATATAGGTTCAAACTGGGTGTTTAAGTTTGCCGACGGTACCCCGCGTCCTATCGACATGTGGGGAGATCAGCCAGGGGTAGGGCTTGGCAGTAATGGCAGGGTTACTTCTTTGAATTTGGGAAGTTTCAATCCTAAAGGTTTTGTACCCGATGCTATCGGAGATTTAACTCAGCTCGAAATGTTGTATCTTGGAAATCATGATGAGACAGGTGCTATTGTTGGAGATGAAGGGATGGAAGGTATTCTTAGCTCTTACTTGCTTGCCCGTGAAGGAGTGGATGTACGTGCACATCGTATGGACATTGCACGTGAAAGGTTTGTTTTGAGAAGGGCGCAGCTTCAGGTAGCTTCAAAATTAAAGTATGAAAGCAGAAATGTACGTCCTGTCGTATATACCAAATATGCTGGTAAGAATAAAGGTTCCATGTCAAACCGTATTACAGGTATTTCTGAACGTATCGGCGAGCTGGCAGGTACATTGACTATGGTTTACATAGCAAATGGCTATATAGAAGAGTTACCGGAATCATTTGGCAAACTGGAAAATCTTACAGATCTTGAAATCTATAACAGCCGGATGACTACCTTTCCGGAACAGTTGAAACAATTGCCCAATCTGATTTCTTTAAACTTTTCCATGAATGGGAATCTTGATTTAGAATCGACTTATAAGAATCTGGATGACTTCTTTACGAATGGAAAATCACAGGGGACGGTTCAACTGTTGTATCTGAATGATAATAAGTTAACAAAATTGCCATTCAGTATTCGTAATATGAAAAAACTGGGAATGCTCGACTTGGCTTATAACAAGTTGGTTGAACTTCCTCCCCTTGGCAATATATCTCCTGTTCAGTTTATGGTTGATTGCAATGAACTGGGAAATGAAGCTCTGGGAGCCGGAAGTAATCCAATTCCTAATAATTTCTGTATTACAAATGATTTAGAGCTATTCTCGGCTTCTTGTAATAAGTTGAAGAAGTTTCCGGTATTGTTGTCTAACATGAAAAATGATGGTAAATATTCCATTGAGGAGATAGACCTGTCTGTCAACCAGATTGATGGTTTTGAACCAGGTTTTAAAGGGGTACGTGCAGAGAAGCTTAATCTATGTTCTAACAGATTTGCCAAGTTGCCAGTCGAATTCTCCCAACATTCGTCGGTGATTAACTTCCTTCGTCTGTCTTATAATGAAATAACGGAGGTTTCATTTGAGTCGTTTAAGAACCTGAAAGCACTGGAGGCATTGGAACTGGCAGGTAATAAGATAAAATCTATGCCGAATGAATTCAATTCGGAATATCTGCCTCACTTCTCCGGAATAGATTTGAGCCAGAATCGTTTTGTTGCATTCCCTGTCAATATCTTATATGTGAATAGCCTCAATCAGTTGATTCTTAATTCTCAGGGATATTATACCGATGCCGCTCAGAAGAAATTCAAACGTACATTGGTTGAGTGGCCCACAGGTTTGGATCAGCACATGGCTTTGAAGGTGTTGGAGGTTTCCGGTAATGACCTGCGTATGATACAAACTTTCCCGGACAATCTTAATAAGTTTGATGTTTCGGATAATCCGAATATCAAGATGACTGTTCCCTCAGCGATTATTGCTCGTATGAATGATGGCTCATTCCTACTGGTTTATGATGAGACTCAGGATATTACAAATGTTAACAACTAATGACAAAGAAGATGAAATCAATCAGATATAAAAATAGAAATATCCAGGTTTTCCTGTTAATCAGCCTGGGGATAGTTGCTCTCTTCTCTTGCAAGGACGATGACGATATTCAGTCTTCTTTTTTTGGAGTAAGCGAAGAAGAATCAGAGTTTGTTGTTCCTGATTGTGGTGATACATATGCTGTCAATCTGTCCGCAGATCAGGATTGGTATGTAGAATCGAATGCAGAGTGGTGCATGGTATCACCTGCCAATGGCAATGCTTCCACGATTTGTGAATTGCGTGTAGATACCAGCTATTTGTATAAAGAACGGGAAGCGGTTATTACATTCCGTTCCGGTTCCAAAGCCTCTCAGGTAAAGGTGTTCCAGTATGGTTATGAGAAAATCATAAAGTTGGATAAAGAGGAGGTTGAAGTAGAGGATTTTGTAGATTACGAAAAGATGTTTACTGAGTTGAATGTTACTTCAAATGTTAAGTATGAAGTAATACCGGTTGATGCTGCCCAGAAATGGGTACGTGTGAGTGTTCCGGAGAAAAAGGTCGCTTCAGTACCTCGTCCGGATAAGGTACGTTTCGATTTCGACATTTACACACAGTCGGATGCGGATCGGGTGGCTAAATTTACGTTTCGCCAGACAGATGCAAAAGAGGGTGAAATACCTATAGAAAAAACATTCACTTTCCGTCAGAAGAAATCAGAAAGAATAGTTCCGTCACGTCGGGGAGATTCACTTGCCTTATTGGCTATCAGCCGCATGATGAAGTGTTATACTGTATGGGACGTAAGTCAACCGATGATTTACTGGAATAATGTAAAGACGGAAGAGGTTGACTATAAATATGTGGATGGTGATTTTGTACGGGATACAACCGAACTGCGTGTCGTTGGGGTAAACTTTTATATATTTAATACGGATAATAGTATTCCTTTCCAGATTCGTTATTTAAATCAGTTGAAAACATTGGTTTTTACGGGTAATGAAAATAGTTATCGCAAGTCTATTAAGCTGGAGGATGACGTGACCTATCTGGATAGTTTGGAGAACCTTGCCTTTATAGGCTATGGAATTAATTCACTTCCTGCCCGGATGACTAATCTGAAGAAATTGAAGGAACTGGAAATGACCGGCAATCCTTTACAGGAATTTCCGATGGATATTATTGAGGCTTTGGATAAGGATAGTTTGCTTTATGTGAACTTGAGTAATTGTCGTCATTACGAAGCTGGTAGTAATCTTTTTACGAACAAAAAAGACAGCATTGGCTTGGGTGGTGAACTTCCGGATCGTTTATTCCGGTTGAAACGGGTGGCTTATATTCACCTGTCATACAACTATTTTGAAGGCTCTATTCCAGCTATGGAAGGCGTAGCTGATGTGATGCCGCAATTAAGGGCTTTGTCATTGAATCTGAATTATCTGTCGGGTATGATTCCCGAGTGGATATTGAAGCATAAACGATTGAAATGTTGGGACCCCTATACATTAGTCTTTAACCAGACTTACAATGGCAGGGATAGTAAGAACCGGCGTGTTGGTTTCGATAATGAACCGGATTTCATAGAAACTCCGTGTCCTGATTGGGAAGAGAATACGAACAACACGGCTCTGACTCCATCTTCGTTTGATCGCACCTTTAGATGGTTTCACTATTATGATGCAAGTAAGAAACAATATCCCAAGCTTTCATTGGATGGAAACTGGGGTGAAATAGATGATTAAAACTAAAATGATTATGAGGAAGATTAAGAATATACTGGCGATTGTCTGGACAGCTTGTTTTTTACTGGTCTTAATTTCGGCTTGTAAAGAGGATGATAAGGATGCTTTGTTGCCCAATCAGGGAGAAATTTGTTTCCAGTTTACCAAGATAACAACCTATACATTGGCCGATCTGGATGATATTGCTACCGTAAAGATTGTGTTAGAGAAAGACGGGGTAAAAATAGAACTACCCAGTTGCCCGCTTACGGGAAACACTGAATTATTGTCTACTGAAAAAGTAAGATTAGAGGAAGGACATTATAAGCTTTTAAGTTATCGGGCTTTTGGTAAGGATGCTAATTTAATTGAAAATCTGGATATTACTTTGACAGAAGATAATGAGTTTGATGTGAAAGTAGGAGAACTGCAGGAATATATTTTACCGGTGAAGGTAAAAACAGTTGTTGATCCTACTAACAACTATACCAACGTGCTTTTTGCTATTTGTAAAGAGGTATTGGGGGATGATAGAAGTAAGTGGCCACCTTCTTGGGATGTGGAAGAAACTCTGGATACCTGGGCCGGACTCTCGTTTGAGACAGATGATTATGGAAATCTGCTTTATATTACCGATTTGGATATTGACGGCGACGGGAATTTGCCTGAATTCAAACATATGAAAAAACTGTCCCGGGCGATCATCAACTTCCCGAGTATGACGGGACTGCATATCAGTAATTGCGATCTGGAAGAACTTCCCGATAATATGGGTGAATCGAGGATTGCTTCTATTTATATTGAGAATACTAATTTTAGCACCTTTCCAAAGTCTTTCCGGGATATGAAAAAGCTGAATGACCTGACACTGATAAACAATAAAGTGACGGAACTTCCAGAATCGATAGGTGAGATTAAGACACTGAGAACCATTGACGTGGTTAATGAAAAGGTAAGCGAAATACCGGCTAGCATTGTCAATCTGACGGAATTGGTCAGCTTGCGTTTTATGAATACTGAAATTAGTGAACTTCCCGATGTCTTTGACCAGCTGTACAAAATATCAACGTTGGATATGCGCAACAACAAGAACCTGAAATCGTTGCCTCCTTCCATTGCCAATACGGTAATTGGTGAAGAAGGAAACCGAACCCGTAAATATCTGCGTGGCATGTTATTGGATGGATGTTCTTTTACTTCTATACCTAAAGAGGTACAGCATGAGAATATGCAACTATTGTCTATGGCTGATAATCAAATCCAATCTGTGACGAAAGAAGAATTAGAGAAGATGCCTAATCTGCATTCGCTGATATTAGATGGTAATAAATTGCCGTTGTTTCCTGCTATGAAAAGTGATAATCTATTGATGTTGAGCTTGATTAATTGTGGATTGAAAGCTACTGATATAGATCGGAGTAATCTACCTAATCTGAGATTCCTGTTTATGACACAGGAAGAATATGATGCAGTAATGAAAGGTTATGAAGTAAACGCGGACTATCTGCTTAATAATAAATAACTCTCTCTTAAAGAAAGTTGTTAGGAAGGCTGCCGTTGTGAAGCCATAGGCCTTCCGAAACAACTTTATAGAGAGTTATTTTAATATATGAATAAGAATGAAGACTTTAAACTGTACTATTACCATACTATTAGGCTGTATATGTGCGGTCTTTACTGCTTGTAAGGACGACGACCCTATTGTGCAACCGGTTACTCCATATGAAAAGCAATATGGTGAAGCAACTGTTGTGTGGGAGGCTACTCATCAGAGCTTGTTCAATTTTAAGGGAAATCCACTCTATGTACAGGTGTCAGAAGAGAGCACGGACGACGACTTGGCAGTATTCAATGTAACCAAGAAATATCTGTTCGACAAACGAGGGCACTTGCTAATCTATAATCCAATCAATGAATTTACTGATGTAGTATCCGGCTTAACGAGAGGATGGATTACTGCCGGTGATGCTATGAGGTATTCTTATGGATATGATTCTGCCGGGAGGCTGGCGGTAGTTACCGAAACAGAGTTGGGAGGCACTTCCGTCGTTTATGAATTGAAATACGGCACTCATGCTGTATACGTACCTTTTCCTTTATCATTTGCTGGTTTACCTCTCTTCTTGCTGAAAGGATTGGTCGCGGTAGAAGGTGATAATGGCTTCAAATACGAATTTGATGGAGAGAAAGCTGTTTGCGAGACTGACAGCTGGATGGGGATTACCCGAACAGAGTACTTGTTTCGGAACTCTTACCCGTCAATGTGTACCAAACAGCTGATCAGAGGTGACGAGGTACTTCAGCATGAAGAAACGGTCTATGCTTTCGGAGAGAAAGGGTTATTGCTTGGAATGACAATTTCCGTCCGTACCAATGATGATCCCGATATGGTTCAGAAGCAATCATTGATTTATGCTTCTCCCTGGTTACAGGTAAAGGAAGTTGCTTATGAAGCCGGATTGGTGCAAGAAAGAACTGTGTATGCATATACAGAAGAGGGTTTTCTACTCTCTGCCACTAAGAGCGATAACGAGGAAAATATGGCATCTGTCCATTTGAACGCTTATGAGCTGGATGTGCAAGGAAACTGGACTTTTGCCGAGCGTGTCATCAAAGGCTACTTTAATGATTATTGGCCGGAGGGTACGATGACTTTGAAACAAGAATTTTCTTATAAATAAACTTAGTAATTAATTAAAATTTAGTGTAACATGAGAAAAAAGAACTACTACTTTTTGCTAATGTTTGTCATGATGAACATTATGGCAGTGGCTACATCTACCGTAAAGGCGGAGGCGTGGGATGGTTCGTGGAGAACTATCAGATTTGAATCCGGGGAGGATGAAATAAATTTAGAGTTTACAGCTCCTGAAGCTAAAACTTATACTTTTAAGAGCGATACCCAAGAGTTTGGGATAAAAATTAAAGCTGTATGTGGAGAGGTGACCGAGTGGTCTGATGCACTTCATGGTTGGTTTGGTGCAACAGTCAGCATTGAGGCTAAAGCTAATGAAGTTATTAAGTTGACAGTTGTAACTGATGGAGAAGAATTTTTCCCTATAATAGTGCCAATGGAATTGGTTAAAGACAGTGGGGATGATACTGCCTGGGATGGTACAAAGAAAGATATTACTATTACAGGAGCTGATGATGCAATGACTTTAACATTTACTCCTACTGAATCAAAGCAATGTACTTTTAAGTGTGATACAAAAAGTTATGCAGTAAAAATAAAGGCTACTTGGGAAGGACAGAGTTCTGCAGCATGGTCTGAGGGACTTTACGATTGGGCTGGCGCAACGTTAACAGTAGATGCTGTTAAAGACCGGGTTATTACATTAACAATAACCGCAGCAGAGGAAGAGTCATATCCTGTAACTTTCCCGCTTGAACTGGGTGATGGTAACGGTGATGATGATACTCCTGCTGAACCTTGGGATGGAACTACTATGGCTATTACTTTAAACGATGTGGCTACTTCTAAAACATTCAGTTATACAGCTACTCAAAATGGAATGTTCTATCTCTTTTCTAAAGCTGAGGCTTATGATGTGAAATTTGCAGGTGGAGTAGTTGGAGAACCTGATCTCGTATTAGAGTGGGAGGCTTATGATAATCTGGTAGGTGGTTATTCGGCTATAAAGCTGATGGAAGGCGATGTGCTGAAATTTACTGTGACTTCTACTGAGTTCTTAGAAGGACAAGGTGCAGAGTTTCCTCGTCAATTTTCAATTAGCAGTTTGGTTGTACCAGTATCAGGTTTTTTCCTTCCGGGGGCAACTTTTGAGAATGCAGTCAACTTGCAACCGGATGTAGAGACAATTATTCCTGTAAACGAGAATACCAATGTAGACGATTTTCCTGATTTTGCAAGTTATTCGGAAATGTCATGGTTGCAATTTACAGCACCGATAACAGGGCTTGCCAATATAGATATTGAGCAGTATGTATTGTTTGTATATGAAGGAGAAGATAAAATAGGGGCTGTGGATTATAAGCCGATGATGGTTGTACAAGATGAAAATAATAATAGCCATAAATTTGCAGTAAAAGCCAATACTACTTATTATGTAGTAACTACTAATAATCGTCCAACAAAAGCAACTTTGAAGCTTACGGAAGTTGAAGAAGGCAATGATTGTATTATACCTATTAATATCACTTCTACGACTTCGGCTCTTTCTGTAAAAGCAGGATCTACCTGGTATAACTATACTATAACAAAGAGCGAAGATAGTGCATTTAATTTGTTGGAACTGGCTTCTAATAAAGGTTGGACAGGAACGATCAGTTATTATGTGGATTGTTCAGATGCCGAGCCTGTGATAGATGAAGTGGCAGCCAGTGCTAAATCATACTTTGAAATGGATGTTACCAGAACTAATTATCTTATCTGTGTGAACAGTGCTAAGGCTGTTGAAGATGCTATTAAATTAGTACAGCGTGATCCTAAACCAGGTGAGGCGAAAGTCAATCCGTTAAATGCTAAATTAGGTGATAACGAATATGGTGGTGAAAAACGTAATTATTGGTTTAAGTATATTGCTACTCAGGATTGTATGTTGAAACTTACTTATCCGGAAGATGCATTGACTATGATAACTTTGAATTCCGGTACAACGAATATTGCTAATTATGGTTCTACAAGCTGTATAGTGAGAGTAAATGCAGGCGAAGAGTATAGAATGAGATTTGTGGCATCAAGTACAGATAAGGCTACATTCACAGTTGTTGAAGATGAGAATATTCCATTAGGAGATTATTGCGATTATCCGAGACCGTTTAATCTGGATGAAGATATTGTAATGAAGAACCGGGACGCTCGGGAAGAATGGTATCTATTTACCGCTCCTGATGATGGTACTGTAGAATTTGAAGTGGAAGATAAAATATGGGTTAGAGATCACTGGTCATGTGGCATAGTAAAAGAATGTGGTACTACACAGGATAAATTGTCGTTTGAAGAATTGATGGGAAGGCTTACTTACCGTTATTCTGTAATCAAAGGCGAAACATATCGGTTTACTGTTTATCAGTTTAAGAATGAAGAAGGAGCAGATATTGTAATCAAAACTAAGTTTACTGCAGCAGGTGAAGGCGAATCTTGTGACAAAGCCATCAGTATTGATTTTGATAAAACTGTGATATGCAAAGATGTTGCCAGTGAGACATGGTATGAATTTGTTGCTCCTGAAATTGGCGAATACTACCTGGTAAGTTCATTGGGACAAGGTGCTGGTGTATCTTATAAGATTAATGATTGTAGTACAAAAGCTACAGCCGCAGAAGTGAAAGACTTTATGTATGGAAGAGCGTATACAACACTAAATCTGGTAAAAGACCAAGTTGTAAAAATATGCGCTATTATATCAAAGGATAAGCCGGAAGATCAGGATTATGATTATTCATTAATTGTAAGAAAGAAAGCTCAGGGCGATGATTTGGAAACTCCGTTTGTTGCTAAGGCTGGAGAATATTATGCATTGGGTGCCGGAAATGTAACAACTGCAGCTACTCTGGAAGGATATGTTTATTCTATCACTACCACAGATGATAAACTGGAATTTACTATTCTTACTAAAGAGGCATATTTTAGTGGAAACTTCTTCGTTTATTATGAAGGAAACAGAATTGGATTTACTCCGGCCAAGGTCAAAACAGATAATGGGGATGGTACATATACTTATACCTATACGTTGACTAATACAGCTATTGAAGCGGGTAAAACTTATACTGTTCTCTTCCCGTTCACTGTAGATGGTTTCAATCTGGGTACTTCGTTGATTACAGGAATCGAATCAACCGAATCTTCTGATAAGATTATTGTTTGTCCTAATCCGAATGACGGAAACTTCTGGGTTACTTTAGGTGAACTGGCTACCAATGGTGCTTTGGTTGAAGTTATTAATATGGCAGGTGTAGTTATTTATAAAGAATATACAACGTCAACTATGTTTTCTGTAAATCTGAAAGGTATTACAGCAGGGGTTTACTTTGTCAGGGTATATGCTGATGGTAAAAATGCAGTTGCTAAGCTGATTGTTCGTTAATCGTTTGTCTGGTTATATTATAAAGAATCCTCTTGCCTTCTGGCAGGGGGATTTTTTTATTTCTATTTTTGTCTGTATTGAATAAAAACCGTATATTTGCACGCAATAAATTTTAAACGCATAGCCCTATGTCATTTATTGCTGATAAGATTGTAATGGATGGATTAACGTATGATGACGTTTTGTTAATCCCTGCCTATTCAGAAGTTTTACCGCGCACTGTCGAGCTCTCGACAAAGTTTTCAAGAAATATTGAGTTAAAAATTCCTTTTGTTACTGCCGCCATGGATACGGTTACTGAGGCTAAAATGGCTATTGCCATAGCTCGTGAAGGAGGAATTGGTGTTATTCATAAAAATATGCCGATAAAAGATCAGGCTAAGCAGGTGGCCACTGTGAAGCGTGCTGAAAATGGTATGATTTATGATCCGGTAACTATCAAAAAAGGCTCCACCGTGCGTGATGCGCTTGCTTTGATGGCTGAATATAAGATTGGTGGTATTCCGGTAGTGGATGATAACAGATATCTGGTTGGTATTGTTACCAACCGTGACCTTCGTTTTGAACGTGATATGGATAAACATATCGATGAAGTAATGACAAAAGACAGGCTGGTAACTACTAATCAGTCTACTGATTTGGAAGCTGCTGCACAAATCCTGCAAAAATATAAGATAGAAAAGCTACCGGTAGTTGATAAGGATAACAAACTGATTGGATTGGTAACATACAAAGATATCACCAAGGCAAAAGATAAACCGATGGCTTGTAAAGATTCTAAGGGGCGTTTGCGTGTAGCTGCCGGTGTAGGAGTGACTGCCGATACGATGGAACGTATGCAGGCTTTGGTGGATGCCGGAGTGGATGCTATTGTTATTGATACAGCTCATGGACATTCTAAATTTGTAATTGAAAAATTGAAGGAGGCAAAGAGTCGTTTTCCTAATATTGATATTGTAGTAGGTAATATTGCTACCGGAGAAGCTGCTAAAGCATTGGTCGAAGCTGGTGCTGATGGTGTAAAGGTTGGTATCGGACCAGGCTCTATTTGTACAACACGCGTAGTGGCCGGTGTGGGTGTACCTCAATTATCTGCTGTCTATGATGTAGCAAAAGCTTTGAAAGGTACAGGTGTTCCTTTGATTGCAGATGGCGGGCTTCGTTACTCAGGTGATGTTGTAAAAGCACTTGCAGCCGGAGGATATTCTGTAATGATCGGTTCTCTGGTTGCCGGTACAGAAGAAAGTCCGGGTGAAACTATTATTTTTAATGGACGTAAATTTAAGTCATATCGTGGCATGGGCTCTTTAGAAGCGATGGAAAACGGATCGAAAGACCGTTATTTCCAGAGTGGAGAAGCAGATGTGAAGAAACTTGTTCCGGAAGGTATTGCTGCACGTGTACCTTATAAAGGAACACTGTTTGAAGTGATTTATCAGTTGACTGGTGGTCTGCGTGCAGGTATGGGGTATTGTGGTGCGCAGAATATTGAAAAGTTACATGATGCTAAATTTACACGTATTACCAATGCAGGTGTGATGGAAAGTCATCCTCATGATGTAACAATTACAAGCGAGTCGCCTAACTATAGTCGTCCGGAATAATATAATTCTCGATAACGTGGGAGCTACTGAGTTTACCACGAGTTGATGCGGAGTCTCACAGAGTTATTTTTCTACTATCGTATGGTAAGAAAAAGAATAATACTCTGTGGGACTCTGTTTTACTCTGTAGGAAGTCCTGTTTTTTATTATCGTTAAATACAATTTTTCCAGTCTTTCAGCGTTTAATAGAACGTATGTATATAAACGAAGCTTTGTATGAAAAGAAACTTGGTTTTATTAGTAACTTGTCTGTTGGGACTTTCTGCTGTTGCACAGCAAGATCCTGTATTGATGCGGATAAACGGAAAAGATGTAACTCGTTCTGAATTTGAGTATATCTATAATAAGAATAACTCTCTTAATGAACAAGAGTCAAAAACACTTGATGAGTATGTTGATCTTTTTGTCAACTTTAAGTTGAAAGTTGCAGCTGCTGAAGCTGCTGGCATTGATACCACCCGGACTTTTCGGGAAGAGCTGGAAGGATATCGCAGGCAATTAGCGAAATCTTATTTGACGGATGAAGAAGCCGAAGAAGCGTATGTGCGTCAATTTTATGATGAAATGAGTGCTAAATCCCGGGCTGGTTATGTACAGGTGATGCATATCTTTAAATATCTTCCTCAAACTGTATCAAAATCGTATCTGAATGAAACGGAGGTTCGGATGGATTCAATTTATAAAGTATTATCTGCTGCACCGAATACGGATGACTTTGCAACTTATGTAGAAAAGTTCTCAGATGATAAGAAACCGTTTTGGGTAGGGTTTCTTCAGACACCGGAAGAGTTTGAAGATGTTGTTTTCTCTTTGAATAAAGGAGAAATTTCTAAACCTTTTTTTACTCCTCAGGGTATGCATATAACAAAAGTTCTTGATACCAAAGAGTTGCCTCCGTTTGAAGAAATAAAGGGAGAAATAGCCCGTCGGCTTACCCGTAAATTCGGAGTTGACAAAGGAACAGAGTCAATGGTAGAAAAATTAAAGAAAGAATATAACTACCAGGTGGACGGTGAAGGTATGAAAGAACTGTTGTCTAAGGGTGAAACAGAAAAAGCGCTCTTTACATTAGATAATCACTCGTATACCGGTTTGGATTTTAAACGTTTTGCTGCGTCATTTCCGAGAGGTCTTAAAACACAAGTAGATGCTTTTGTATTAAAAACTGTATTGGATTACGAAAATGGGCGTTTGGAACAGAAATATCCCGCTTTCCGGTTGTTGATGCAGGAATATAAAGAAGGAATGTTGCTGTTTGAGATTAGCAATCGTGAGGTTTGGGAACGCGCAGTGGCCGATGAACCCGGACAGATAGCTTATTTTGCTTCTCATAAGTCAAATTATAAATGGAAAGAACCGCGTTATAAGGGCGTTGTAGTCCATTGTGCCGATAAAAAAACAGCTAAGCAGATTAAGAAATTAATCCGGAAGCTTCCTGAAGAAGTATGGACAGATACAATAGCAAAAACTTTTAATGATTCTGTAGAAGTTGTAAAAGTAGAAGGGGGCGTGTTTGCTAAAGGTGATAATAAATATGTAGATAAACTGGTTTTTAAAACCGGAAGCTTTGATTCTCTGGAGTCTTATCCTTTTACTACTGTTTTTGGTGAAAAACGGAAAGGTCCTGATAGCTATACAGAAGTGCGAGGGCCGCTTGCAGCCGATTATCAGAACTTCCTTGATTCGCTTTGGATAAAGCGTCTACGCGAAGAAAGTAAGGTTGAAATTAACCAAGAGGTTTTAAAAACAGTTAATAACCACTGATATAACCGATTATTGCATTATCTTCGTACCTTGAATATAAGTATAATTTCAGTTGACAATGCGAATAACGGGCCTCTTGCTGGTTTCTCTTTTTTTCTGTATATCATGTGCTGAAAAGCATGATCATAGGGGAAGAACACCTCTGGTGGAGGTTAATGGAACTTTTTTATACAAAGAGGATCTTCAATCTGTACTTCCTGCCGGGTTGACTAAAGATGATAGTTTGCTTTTCGCAGAACATTACATACGCACTTGGGCTGAGGATATTTTGTTGTATGAGAAGGCTCAGAATAACATTCCTGACAATGAAGAAATAGACCGTCTGGTGGAGAATTATCGTAAAGCATTGATTATGCATACTTATCAAGAAGAATTAATCGACCAGAGACTTACCAAAGATATCCCTGAACAGGAAATTGCTGAATATTACGAGAAAAACAAAGAACTTTTTAAACTGGATCGTCCTTTGGTGAAAGGATTGTTTATAAAAGTTCCGTTGACAGCACCACAACTTACCAATGTGCGTAAGTGGTATAAATCCGAAGCACAAGAAGCCGTAGAACATTTAGAGAAGTACAGCTTTCAGAATGCGGTGAAGTATGAATACTTTTATGATAAATGGGTTTCATTGGCAGATATCCTCGATTTGATTCCTTTAAAGACAGATTCACCGGAAGAATATATCAACAAGAATCGGCATGTGGAGTTGAAAGATACCGCTTTTTATTATTTTCTTAACGTCAGTGATTATCGGGCGATAGGAGAGCAGGAACCTTATGAATTTGCAATGCCTGAAGCAAAAGATATGCTTGTTAATATAAAGCGGGTTGACTTTATGCGTCAGGTAAAAGATGACTTGTATAAGCGGGCCATAGATCGGAAAAAGATTATATATAATTATTAAATACAAAGAATGAAGAAGTTTGTAAACTTTAGATTTGTTGTTTTATTTGCCTTAGTAATGCTTGCTAATGTGGTAGCATACGGACAGGACAACGTGATTGATGAAGTGGTCTGGGTCGTAGGTGATGAGGCTATTTTGAAATCGGAAGTAGAAGAGGCACGTTTGAGCGCCCTGTATGAAGGACGTAAAATAGATGGTGATCCTTATTGTGTAATTCCGGAGGAGTTAGCAGTGCAAAAGTTGTTTTTGCATCAGGCGCGTCTTGATAGTATTGATGTTCCCGAAAGTGAGGTTATCCAGCGTGTGGATGCTATGACAAATCACTGGATACAGATGTTGGGTTCAAGAGAGAAAATGGAGGAGTATTTCTTCGAACAGCAGAATAAAACTCCGTCACAGATACGTGAAACCTTGCGTGAAAATGCGCGTGAAGGACTTACTGTGCAAAAGATGCAACAAAAACTCGTAGGTGATATCAAAGTGACTCCTTCTGAAGTGCGCCGTTACTTTAAAGATCTGCCACAAGATAGTATTCCTTATGTACCAACTCAGGTGGAGGTGCAGATAGTTACTTTGCAGCCCAAAATTCCTATTACTGAAATAGAAGATGTAAAAAGTAGGTTGCGTGAGTATACGGATCGTGTGAATAAGGGAGAAACTGAATTTTCTACTTTGGCTCGTATGTACTCGGAAGACCGTGGCTCTGCTATGCGGGGCGGTGAAACCGATTTTATGGGTAAAGGTATGATGGACCCGGCTTATGCAGCGGTTGCTTTCGGTTTGCAGGATCCTAAGAAAGTTTCCAAGATTGTAGAGTCTGAATATGGTTATCACATTATTCAGTTGATTGAAAAACGTGGTGACCGTGTGAATACTCGTCATATATTGTTGCGTCCCAAAGTTTCCGAGAAGGAGTTAATAGAGGCTTGTGCACGTTTGGACTCCATTGCTGATGATATTCGTGTCGGGAAGTTCTCTTTTGATGATGCAGCCGCCGCACTTTCTCATGATAAGGATACAAGAAACAATCATGGATTAATGGTGAATACTAATTCCAATGATGCCATGGCTACTTCTAAGTTTGAAATGCAGGAATTGCCACAGGACGTGGCTAAGGTGGTAGATAAATTGAACGTGGGTGAGATTTCGAAGGCATTTACAATGGTTAACGAGAAAGATGGAAAAGAAATTTGTGCTATTGTAAAGTTGAAAACTCGTATCAATGGTCATAAAGCAACGATTACAGAAGATTATCAGAACCTGAAAGAGATTGTTATTGCTAAACGCCGGGAGGAGATGTTACATAAGTGGATTCTGGAAAAACAGAAACATACGTATGTTCGTATCGATGAAAACTGGAAGAATTGCGATTTCAAATATCCAGGTTGGATTAAAGATTAATGAGAACTAACAACTTCTTTTTTAAATGCATCCTCACGGGGATGCTATGCTTGTTTGGTGTATACCTTCTTTGGGCACAGGGGCAGAAACCACAACAGAAGCCTCAGAAGAAAAAAACGAAAGTGGATCTTCTGCATGCTGATGAGGGGAGGGCAGACAAATTGGCCCGTCCGGATGTGCAGGTGCTTATCGGTTCAGTAAAGTTGCGTCATGATAGTATGTATATGTATTGTGACAGTGCGTTGATCTATGAAAATACGAACTCATTTGAAGCATTCAACAATGTGCGTATGGAGCAGGGGGATACATTGTTTATTTATGGTGATTACCTGTATTATGATGGAATATCCCAATTAGCCCAGCTTCGTGAAAACGTAAAGATGATTAATCGGAATACGACTTTGTTGACCGATAGTCTGAATTATGATCGTATTTATGATCTTGGATATTATTTCGAAGGTGGTACATTGATGGATGAAGAAAATGTACTTACTTCTGACTGGGGTGAGTACAGTCCTGCTACGAAGCAGTCTGTTTTCAATCATGATGTCAAGTTAGTAAATCCCCAGTTTATTCTTACCTCAGATACTTTAAAGTATAATACTTTGTCTAAAGTGGCC
Organism: Bacteroides sp. 41_26; assembly: GCF_949740115.1. Lineage (NCBI taxonomy): Bacteria > Pseudomonadati > Bacteroidota > Bacteroidia > Bacteroidales > Bacteroidaceae > Bacteroides > Bacteroides sp. 41_26. The sequence goes on along the minus strand of NZ_CATJGZ010000086.1, from coordinate 61,418 downwards.
ACTATTCTCGGTCCGTCTGAGATAGTAAATGAAAAGAATCATATTTATTCGGAACGGGGTATTTATAATACATTGACGGAACAGGCTGAGTTACTTGATCGCTCTGTGTTGACCAATGAGGGGAAACGAATGACCGGAGACAGTCTGTTTTATGACCGTAAGTTAGGTTATGGAGAAGCCTTTGACAACGTGATAATGAATGACAGCATTAATAGAAATATGTTGACTGGTGATTATTGTTTCTATAATGAACTAACTGACAGTGCTTTTGCTACAAAACGTGCAGTCGCTATTGACTATTCACAAGGAGATAGTCTTTTCATGCATGCTGATACTTTGATGATGGTTACATCTCATCTGAATACTGATTCTATGTTTCGTGAGATGCGGGCTTATCATAAAGTTCGTATGTATAGAACTGATGTTCAGGGCGTTTGTGATTCATTGGTTTATAATTCAAAAGACTCTTGTGTGACAATGTACCGTGACCCTATTCTTTGGAATGAAGGACAGCAGTTACTGGGAGAAGAAATTAAAATCTACCTGAATGACAGTACGATTGACTGGGCACATATTATCAACCAGGCATTGACGGTAGAGATGAAAGATTCGTTGCACTATAACCAGGTGTCCGGAAAAGAAATTAAAGCGTATTTTGATGAAGGGGAAATGCGGAAAGTCGATGTTATAGCCAATGTGCTTGTGATTTTCTATCCGCAAGAGGAGGATAGTACTATGATTGGTATGAATACTTCGCAAACCAGTTTGTTAACAATGCATTTGAAAGACCGCAAAATGAAAAGGATGGTCATGAGTCCGAAATCGGATGGAGTGCTTTATCCGATGGATCAGATTCCTTCGGACAAAATGAGGTTGCCTACATTTGTGTGGTTCGATTATATACGTCCTCAAAATAAAGAGGATATATTTGAATGGAGAGGTAAAAAAGAGGGTGAAACATTGCGTAAATCTACCCGAAAACCATTAAATTCGCCCAAGCGTGAATTAATTAATATGAAATAGCTCTATGGGAATGTTTAATAGTGGTATGAGAAAGCCGCGTCGCTTTAATCATCAGTACATTTACGTGAACGAGCGGAAAGAGAAGCTTGATAAAATGGAAGAGCAGGCCAAGCGCGAATTGGGTATGCTATCTGAAAAAGAGTTCTCTCCGGAAGATATTCGTGGGAAGTTCGTAGAGGGAACTACTCATCTGAAACGCCGTAAGGAAAGTGGACGAAAACCTGTACATCTGGGAGTGATCCTTTTGATTATTGCCCTGTTGCTTTTCCTTTGGCATTATTTGCAAACCGGTAGTTGGGCGCTATGATTTATGAGGGAGGTATGTCCTAACTCCTGCTTACTCCTAACTACTAAATTCTAACTACTAAATATTATGAGTGATATCATTCATTTGTTGCCAGATTCAGTTGCTAACCAGATTGCAGCTGGTGAGGTGATACAACGTCCGGCATCTGTCATTAAAGAGTTGGTAGAAAATGCGATTGATGCTGAAGCTTGCAATATACATGTATTAGTGACTGATGCGGGTAAGACCTGTATACAGGTTATTGATGATGGAAAGGGAATGTCTGAAACAGATGCCCGCTTGTCTTTCGAGCGTCATGCAACTTCTAAAATCCGTGAAGCATCCGATCTTTTTGCTTTGCGTACAATGGGATTTCGTGGTGAAGCGCTGGCATCTATCGCGGCTGTAGCACAAGTAGAACTTAAAACCCGCCTTGAGGCTGAAGAACTCGGAACGAAATTGGTTATTGCAGGTTCTAAAGTCGAAAGTCAGGAAGCAGTATCCTGTCCCAAAGGGAGTAATTTTTCTATTAAGAATCTTTTCTTCAATATCCCGGCACGTCGAAAATTTCTGAAAGCCAATTCTACAGAGCTTAGTAATATACTTACTGAATTTGAACGCATTGCTCTTGTACATCCCGAAGTGGCTTTTTCGCTTTATAGTAATGATTCGGAATTATTCAATCTTCCGGTGAGTTCTTTGCGGCAACGTATTCTCGCTGTTTTTGGTAAAAAGCTTAATCAGCAATTACTGAGTGTGGATGTGAATACAACGATGATAAAAATTTCGGGTTATGTAGCCAAACCTGAAACCGCTCGTAAGAAAGGCGCCCATCAGTATTTCTTTGTAAACGGGCGTTACATGCGGCATCCCTATTTCCATAAGGCTGTGATGGATGCCTATGAACAGTTGATCCCGGTAGGTGAACAGATTTCTTATTTTCTTTATTTTGAGGTAGACCCTGCTAATATTGATGTGAATATTCACCCTACAAAGACCGAAATCAAGTTTGAGAATGAACAGGCTATCTGGCAGATTATCTCAGCAGCTGTTAAGGAGTCATTAGGCAAGTTTAATGCTGTTCCTTCGATTGATTTTGATACGGAAGATATGCCTGATATTCCGGCTTTTGAACAAAATCTTCCACCGGAGCCGCCACGTGTACAATATAATTCGGACTTTAATCCTTTCAAAACTTCTTCTTTCGGATCTGGAGGAAGCGCTGCGGGGTATTCCCGTCAAAAAGTGGATTGGGAAGATCTTTATGGCGGATTGGAAAAGGCCAGTAAAATGAATCGGCCTGTTATCGATGAACCAGAGGCAGAACCGGATTATTTCTTTCCTACTGATGCAGAGGTTCAGTCGGTGACTCCTCCGACTTTATATGCTAATGAACCTATTATGGAAAAGGGAAATTTGCATTTACAGTTTAAGGGGCGTTTTATTCTTACTTCTGTAAAATCCGGTCTAATGCTTATTGACCAGCATCGTGCTCATATCCGGGTATTATTTGATCGTTATATGATGCAGATTAAGCAAAAGCAAGGAATGTCCCAGGGAGTTCTTTTTCCGGAAATATTGCAATTACCCGTTTCTGAGGCAGCTGTGTTGCAAAGTATTATGGACGATCTTGCTGCTGTGGGTTTTGAACTTAGTGATCTGGGTGGAGGAAGTTATGCTATTAATGGAATTCCTGCTGGTATCGAAGGGTTGAATCCGGTAGAACTGGTGCGTAGTATGTTACACACAGCAATGGAAAAAGGTAGCGATGTGAAAGAAGAAGTACAAAGTATTCTGGCACTGACTTTGTCTCGGGCTGCTGCTATTGTTTACGGTCAGGTTTTGTCAAACGAAGAGATGGTGAATCTTGTAGATAATCTGTTTGCCTGTGTGGCCCCTAACTATACTCCCGATGGCAAAGTGGTACTTTCCACAATAAAGGAAGAAGAGATAGAGAAACTCTTCAGATAGTGCTTCCCGCACAGGGAGGTACGCCAAGCGATGGTTAATTGATAAAAAAATGAGCTTAATAGATTTGTTTTCTATATGGCACACGGATGAGCCAGATCAGGCAGATGATAACAGGTCTTTCATTTATTGGTAATCAGGGAAAAGAAAATTTGATCCGTCGTCATCTGCCTGATCTGGCTTATCCGTGTGCCATAGAAATAGAACGCTGTTTCACTTAAAAAGCTGATTAATAATCTGTCAATATGCCAATTCATCAATTAGATTAAAGCTAATCATAAAGTAGTATGCCGACTGCTCCATCAGGCTCTTCACTCTCCTTTTCTCACAAGAAAAAACATAAAATCATCTATTTTCAGAACCTTTTATTTCCCTTGGTGTTATTTAAACAGTTTCAATAGGAAAAATAATAACCACTTTAACTATTTAGGTATATGAAAAAGATTCTAATGTTGCTGGCGTTTGCCGGCGTTACTGCTGTAGCTTCTGCTCAGCAGGTTACTGTAACCGAGTTTGAAGAAATTCAGGTTCAAGACAAATATCAAGTGTTAACCAACCCGTTCTGGAGTAACTGGTTCTTTTCTGTTGGCGGAGGTGCTCAGGTGCTTTATGGAAATGGTGATAAAGCCGGAGCGTTCAAAGACCGTATCAGTCCTGTATTAAATGTTGCAATTGGTAAATGGTTCACTCCCGGATTGGGATTGCGTTTGCAATATAGCGGACTTGAAGCTAAAGGTTTTACATACGATAAAACTGCCCCTTATGTAACCGGTAATGAACTGGGTGATGGATATTACAAACAGAAATTTGACTACATGAATCTGCATGGTGATATTATGTTCAATCTGAATGCCCTTTTTGGTGGTTACAATTCACATCGTGTATATGAGTTGATTCCTTATTTGGGAGCTGGTTTCACTCATGCTTACACAAGACCTCACGTAAATGCATTAACAATAAATGCAGGTTTGATAAACCGTTTCCGTATTTCGAGTGCAGTTGATATCAATCTTGAGTTAAGTGCTACGGGAGTAGAAGGCAAATTTGATGGTGAACATGGTGGCAAGCACGACTACGATGGTATTTTCGGAGCTTCTATAGGTTTGACTTATCGTTTCCCGAACCGTGGATTCCAACGTCCGTTCCCGCAGATTATCTCTGAATTGGAATTGAGAAATATGCGCGAACAGATGAATGCAATGGCTGCTGCCAATCTTACATTGCAACAGCAACTACAGGAAGCAGAAAGTCAGCCAACAACAGAAGTTGTGGAACAAGAGGTTATCGTAGATGCTAATATCGCTCCTCGTACCGTATTCTTTAATATTGGTTCTGCCGAGATATCTCCTCGTGAAGCAATGAACTTGTCTTATCTGGCTGAACAGATGAAGAAATTCCCGGATACTAAATATGTTGTAAACGGATATGCAGACTCTGCAACAGGTACTCCAAGCTTCAATAAAGAATTGAGTATGAAACGTGCACAAGCTGTTGTGAATGTATTGGTTAAACAATATGGTATTTCAGCAAACCGTCTGAGCGTTGATGGTAATGGTGGCGTAGATAAATTCGGACAACCTATCCTGAACCGTGTTGTATTGGTGAAATCTAACAATTAAGAGATAGGATTATATAAAAAAGAAAGCCCCGCTATCGGTTTACCGGTAGCGGGGTATTTTCATAAATGATTCTCAACGTTGCTTACTTTTCAGGAGTGCTGAACTTTTTTACTTGTTCTGCTATCAGATCTGCGTCGTCAAAGTAATTGATCTTCATAGATCTGCGAACATCTGCCAGTGTATCGGCCGCAGCGGCTCTTGCCACTTCGCATCCTTGTTTCAACATCTCATAGATGGCAGGAATATCTTTCTCGAACTCTTTCCGGCGGTTACGGATCGGCTCCAATGTCTCCTGCATGATGGCATTTAAGAAACGTTTTACTTTCACATCTCCCAGTCCACCACGCTGATAGTGGGCTTTCAACTCATTCAAGTTCGGATAATCCGGCAGATAACGCTCGAAATGTTCCGGATGGCAGAATGCATCAAGATATGTGAATACAGTGTTGCCTTCTATCTTACCCGGATCCTGTACACGCAGATGATCGGGATCGGTGAACATGCTCATTACCTTTTTCTGTATTTCGTCAGCATCTTCGGAGAGATAAATACAATTACCCAATGATTTACTCATTTTAGCCTTACCATCGGTACCCGGCAGACGTAGACAAGCAGCATTATCCGGCAACAGGATTTCCGGCTCTACCAAAGTTTCACCATAGATGTAATTAAAGCGGCGTACAATTTCTCTTGCCTGTTCAATCATAGGTTCCTGATCTTCACCTACCGGAACCGTTGTTGCACGGAATGCAGTGATATCAGCAGCCTGACTGATGGGATAAGTAAAGAAACCTACCGGGATACTCGTCTCAAAGTTACGCATTTGGATTTCTGTCTTTACCGTCGGATTGCGTTGCAAACGTGATACAGTCACCAGATCCATGAAATAGAAAGACAATTCACAAAGTTCCGGAATCTGTGACTGAATGAAAATAGTAGCTTTGGCCGGATCGAGTCCGCAAGCCAGATAGTCGAGAGCTACTTCAATAACATTCTGACGTACTTTCTCGGGATTATCAATATTATCCGTCAAAGCCTGTGCATCAGCAATGAAGACAAACATCTTACTGAAGTTGCCGGAGTTTTGGAGGTCTACTCTTCTTTTCAAAGAGCCCACGTAGTGTCCGATGTGAAGTCTACCTGTCGGGCGGTCGCCCGTTAATATGATCTTTTCTTTTCCCATTTTCTTTATACTTTTATATATTAGGTGCAGCTTATTTTCGCTTTGGCAAAGATACGAATAAAAAAGGATAAAATAAAAAGGCGGCTATCGCATCGTTTAGAAAGTCCAACCCAATCGGAGAACCGGTTCTATATAAGTCTTAACCTTTGTTGTAATAGCCTTATCGGTCGTTTCTTCGAGGTAATTGGTTTTATCTGCCACTGCTCTGTAAGTCATTTTGCTCGATTTACGGTTCTCCAGTTTCAGCCCAAGCTCTGTACCTACATAGAGTCCTTTGTATACGTAAAAATCCAGACCGGTGAAAATTGCTGCATTGATTCCCCAGTAAGCCCTGTCATTCACGGCTGGCAACATATTTTCAATATCCAGCTCGTCTGCATTTGAGTCAGGGGTAATGGCTCCATTGGTGATTTCGCCCTTGAATGTGGTTGAGAGTTCATTAGAAACAGTTTCTAACTTAGTGGAGGCAAAATGACGGGTGAATCCAAAAGAACCTCCAACATAGATGTTCACTCTTTTGCTGATATCGAAATGACGTTCGTAACCTGCATCCAGACGGAAGTCTCCCACATTATATTTAAATTCGGTCGAAGTGTAATCTGCCTGTGTTTCACCTTCTTCTTTATTTGTAAAGTTAGAATGGTCCAGATTGAATCCCAGTTTCAGGCGAATAGCGTCTTTGTCTGTTACGAAGTAGCGGAACTTTAGTCCGTCCAATTTGAACGTTTCTCCGTTTTGATCAAACGGGTTAAACTGAACTTCAGTACCAAATGAACCTTTACCTGGTTTGTTTTGAGCAGATAGGTTTGCTGCAATACATAATGCGGCAAACAGAATAAGTGTAAGTCTTTTCATGTTTTGAAATTATTGATGTTTACGAGGTGCAAATATAGGAAACAAAATGATGTCGAATACTACTTTGTAGGAAATATTCTTTCCCGAATCTTTTGTATTTATAGAAATAAGTCGTTACTTTGCACAAATTTTAAAAATAGCAATGAATCAACAGGAAATAAGAAGTAAGCAATATCTTCGTTCGGATGTTTTCCATCCGGAATCTGTATACTTCTTCTATTTTCTCCAAAAACGATATTTTAGTTCTTTGGTAATGCGTTAGTCCTTTTGTTAGGGTAACGCATTTTTTTTATGTGGTAACTTTAAGAAACAACAACATTATAACAACAAGAGAAATGGAAAAGGAAATGAAGAAAGTCCTGGTTCTGGGTTCAGGAGCACTCAAAATCGGACAAGCCGGGGAGTTTGACTACTCTGGTTCGCAGGCACTGAAGGCCTTGAAAGAAGAAGGTATCAGTTCGGTATTGGTTAATCCGAACATTGCAACCATTCAGACTTCTGAAGGAATTGCTGATAAAGTGTATTTCCTTCCCGTGACAACCTACTTTGTAGAAGAGATTATAAAGAAGGAACGTCCTGATGGAATTCTCCTTGCATTTGGTGGTCAAACGGCGCTGAATTGTGGTGCTGAACTTTACACAAATGGTGTTCTCGACAAATATGGTGTGAAAGTATTAGGTACTTCTGTTGAGGCCATCATGTATACAGAAGACCGCGACTTGTTCGTGAAGAAGCTCAATGAAATTGACATGAAGACTCCTATCAGCCAGGCGGTGGAGAATATGGAAGATGCCATTGCTGCTGCACGTCGCATCGGATATCCGGTAATGGTTCGTTCGGCTTATGCATTGGGAGGTCTTGGAAGCGGTATTTGTGCCGACGAAGAAGAATTCCTGAAATTGGCTGAAAGTTCATTTGCATTCTCCAAACAAATTCTTGTAGAAGAGTCTCTGAAGGGATGGAAAGAAATTGAGTTTGAGGTAATTCGTGATGCCAACGATCACTGTTTCACAGTGGCAAGCATGGAAAACTTCGACCCGCTGGGTATCCATACAGGTGAGTCTATCGTGGTAGCTCCTACCTGCTCGCTGGATGATAAGGAACTTACATTACTGAAAGAACTTTCTACAAAATGTATTCGTCATTTGGGCATTGTAGGCGAATGTAACATTCAATATGCTTTCAATTCCGAAACGGATGACTATCGTGTCATCGAAGTAAATGCCCGTTTGAGCCGTTCTTCTGCCTTGGCTTCCAAAGCTACCGGTTATCCGTTGGCATTTGTTGCTGCCAAAGTTGCTTTAGGCTATACACTCGATCAGATTGGTGAGATGGGAACTCCGAATTCTGCTTATCTGGCTCCGCAACTTGATTACTATATTTGTAAGATTCCCCGTTGGGACCTTACTAAATTTGCCGGTGTATCCCGTGAGATCGGTTCAAGTATGAAGTCGGTAGGTGAAATTATGTCTATCGGTCGTTCTTTCGAGGAGATCATCCAGAAAGGACTACGTATGATCGGGCAAGGCATGCACGGATTTGTAGGCAACGATGACGTGACTTTTGATGACCTTGACAAAGAACTGGCTAATCCTACTGACCTGCGCGTATTTGCTATTGCACAGGCTTTGGAACAAGGATATACGATTGACCGTATCCACGATCTGACTAAGATTGATCCGTGGTTCCTTGGCAAATTGAAAAATATTGTTGACTATAAAGTGAAACTTTCTACTTATAGTAAAGTAGAGGATATCCCTGCCGATGTGATGCGCGAAGCGAAGATTCTTGGTTTCTCTGACTTCCAGATAGCTCGTTTCGTATTGAATCCGACCGGCAATATGGAAAAAGAAAATCTGGCAGTTCGTGCACATCGTAAATCGTTGGGTGTTCTTCCGGCTGTAAAACGTATCAACACAATTGCTTCTGAACATCCGGAACTGACCAATTATCTCTACATGACGTATGCTGTAGAAGGGTATGATGTAAACTATTATAAGAATGAGAAATCAGTAGTCGTTCTCGGTTCGGGTGCATATCGTATCGGTAGCTCGGTAGAGTTTGACTGGTGTTCGGTAAATGCTGTACAGACAGCTCGTAAGTTAGGTTACAAATCTATCATGATTAACTATAACCCCGAAACGGTATCTACTGACTATGATATGTGCGACCGTCTGTACTTTGACGAGCTTTCCTTTGAGCGTGTACTCGATGTTATCGATCTCGAACAGCCTCGTGGTGTCATTGTTTCCGTGGGCGGACAGATTCCGAACAACTTAGCAATGAAACTTTATCGTCAGTCGGTTCCTGTACTGGGTACTTCTCCGGTTTCTATCGATCGTGCCGAGAACCGTAATAAATTCTCTGCTATGCTCGATCAGCTGGGCATTGACCAACCGGCATGGATGGAGCTCACCAGTCTTGAAGAAGTGAAAGGCTTCGTTGAAAAGGTAGGTTATCCGGTGTTGGTTCGTCCGTCTTACGTACTTTCGGGTGCAGCAATGAATGTTTGCTATGACGATGAAGAGTTGGAGAACTTCCTGAAGATGGCTGCTGAGGTTTCAAAAGAATATCCGGTAGTTGTTTCTCAGTTCCTCGAAAACACGAAAGAGATAGAATTTGATGCAGTAGCTCAGAATGGTGAAGTGGTGGAATATGCCATCTCTGAACATGTTGAGTTTGCCGGTGTTCACTCCGGTGATGCTACATTGGTATTCCCTGCACAAAAGATCTACTTTGCAACAGCTCGCCGCATTAAGAAAATCAGCCGCCAGATTGCAAAAGAACTTAATATTTCCGGTCCGTTCAACATCCAGTTCCTGGCTCGCAACAACGAGGTGAAAGTAATTGAATGTAACCTGCGTGCCTCACGTAGTTTCCCATTCGTGTCTAAAGTACTGAAACGTAACTTTATCGAAACAGCTACCCGTATCATGCTTGACGCTCCGTACAGCCGTCCGGACAAGTCTGCCTTTGATATCGACTGGATTGGTGTGAAGGCTTCTCAGTTCTCATTCTCTCGTCTGCATAAGGCCGACCCTGTTTTGGGTGTAGATATGTCTTCTACCGGTGAGGTGGGTTGTATCGGTGATGACTTCTCCGAAGCCTTGCTGAATGCGATGATTTCTACCGGATTTAAGATACCTTCAAAAGAGAAAGGTGTTATGTTCTCTTCCGGTGCCATGAAATCAAAAGTTGATTTGCTGGATGCCAGCCGTGCTCTGTTTGCGCAGGGATATAAGATTTATGCTACTGCCGGAACGGCTGCTTTCCTCAATGCACACGGTGTAGATACCACTCCGGTGTACTGGCCCGATGAAAAGCCGGGAGCAGAAAACAACGTGATGAAGATGATTGCTGACCATAAGTTTGACTTGATTGTCAATATCCCGAAGAATCATAGCAAACGTGAGTTGACGAATGGATATCGTATCCGTCGCGGTGCTATTGATCACAACATTCCGTTGATCACCAATGCCCGTTTGGCAAGTGCATTTATTGAAGCATTCTGCGAGTTGAAACTGGAAGATATCCAGATAAAGAGCTGGCAGGAATATAAATAAGTTTCTCTTACTATAAAGAGTTCAGGGTGGTAATGCGTGGCATTATCACCCTGTTTTTTTTCTTATGCGGAAGTGTGTTGGGCGATCGAAGGGAAGGTGACTTACTAAAGTCGTAGTCGAACTCACAGAGAGTCGTAATGGAACGTTGTTTTACATGTACATGTATTACTGCTTTACATGTACATCTAACGCTGCTTTACATGTACATGTTTAACAGCTTTACATGTACATGTAAAACAACGCTCCTCACCGGGAAAGATAGAGTTCCTTTACTTGGTAGAGATCGTTCGTCGGTGAAGGATAAATAACAGTATTAGACCAGTACACCTTCCTTACTCAAAAGGAGGGGGGAGGTGTACCGATATAACGCAGCCAATTGGCATATTGACACATTATTTATGTTCCGATACCTCTTTGAAATTTTTCTTCTGTTGTTCTCTATATTGCCGTGGAGGCATATTATACTTCTGTGAAAATATCTTATAGAAAGTTCCGCGATTTATAAATCCCGATTTGTCCATGATTTCTTCTATTGACAAATTAGTAGTAAGCAATAGATTTTTCGCTATGGCTAATCGATATTCTTTGATGATATCGGCAGGAGTCTTTTCTGTAATCTCCTTCAGCTTTCGGTAAAAATGCCGGGTACTATACCCTAAGGAACTGCTTAAAAATTCAACAGACAATTCATCGTTGGTAATATTCTTATCAATCAATTGCATCATTTTCTCAAAAAACACCTTATTCTCTTTGTGTAAGAATTGCCCGTCGTCCAGCTTGAAAGTACTGAGTATTGAATTATAATACTCCTTCAATTCTTTTTCCCGCAGGATAAGCCGTTCTGCCAGTTTCATCAGATACTCCGCATTGAAAGGTTTGGTGACGTAGGCTTCTGCTCCGGACTCAATGCCCTTCATCTGATCGTTCACACTATTGAGCGCCGATAATAAGATTAATGGGATATGTGTAAGCAGCTTGTTCGATTTCACTCTTTTTGCGAATGATATTCCGTCTATATCCGGCATCATTACATCTGAGATAATCAGATCGGCAGATTTGAGTTCCAGTTGTTCTATCGCTTTTGCTGCATTATCGAATGAAAGCACATTGTATTTGCCTGCAAACAAATCGGAAATAAACCATAACATAGAAGGATCGTCATCGATAATGACTACCGTTTGCCTGGAAGGATCATAAGTTGCCGGTATATTTTCTAATTCAACCGGTTTGTTATCTGCCTGTACAGGTGGTTCTGTGAGTATACTTTCTTCGGGAACAGAAGCTGTTGTAACAGCCAATGCCGGCAGAGTAACTTCAAAAGTGGTGATCTGACCGGGTACACTTGTTACCTGAATCTGACCGTCCAGAAGGTTTACCATGCTATGGCAAATGGCGAGTCCCAATCCGTTTCGGGGAGAAATACCATTCTTGTTTTGCACTTCAAAATTCTCCAATATCTTGTAGCGGTCGAATATCTTGGTTAGATTCTCCTTAGCAATTCCCTTCCCCGTATTTGAGATACGAATGCAAAGCTGTCCTTCTGCTATACGTTGTTCTACGATTATGCTTCCATTCTCCGGCGTATATTTGAAGGCATTGGACAATAGATTATTTACTATCTTATTGAAGCAACTGGTATCCGAATTCCAGTAAACATCTTCTTCTATTTTCAATTGATAGTTTATCTTTTGACTCTCGGCCAGTTCACAGAAAGATTCGGCTATGTCCTTCGTCTGTTCGGATATAGGGAGCTGTTTTATTTCAAGTGTTTTATTTCCGGTTTCCAAACGACGGAATTCTATTAACTCCAGAATCAATGCATTCAGCTTCTGAGCGTTCTGTAGAATCATCGTGGCATATTTGTGAACATAATTATCTGCTTCCGTATGTGATAATATCTTCTGGCAGGGACCATAGATCAAGGTTAACGGAGTGCAGAACTCATGAGTGACATTGGTAAAAAAACGAAGTTTAGACTCATACAATTCATTGCGTTGTTGGCGGTTCATTTGCTCGATCATGCGATCCCTTTTGTGCCGATACCGCTTAATTAACATGTAAATACACCCGGATACGAATCCGAGAAATAGCATAAAGTAAATAGAGTAAGCAATAGTAGTTCTGTACCAGGGAGGGATGATACGGATAATCAGGGATTGGGGAGTGCTTTCCTCTCCCGTGATATTGCTCCGGTATTTTACCAATAGTGTATACTGTCCGGGGGAGAGGTTAGAAAATACAGCTGTAGTAGAAAGCCCGTTCTCTATCCAATTTTCACTCAAACCGTCAATCTTGTAATAGTAAGTGTAATTATTTCCATTGACATAGTCGATAGCTATGAATGACAGGCTAAAGAAGTTCTGGCTATAGTCCAGTTCCAGTACCTTTTGCTTTTTGTCTTCCCTGAAGAAATCATATATATCATATTCCTTGCCAAAGATAGACAAACGATTGAATTGCAGGGCGGGCATATATTCTATGGCCGTGGAGTTGTTCTCATTAATCGTTATAAAACCGTTCGTACCACCAAAGAAAAGAGTATTCGTGCGTTTGTCTTTAAAGTAAGCTCCGTCACTGAACTCTGTCACTTTCAGATCATTTCGCTGATGATAAGTCTGCACAGCATTGGTTTGGATATTAAATCTTACCAGACCTTGATTGGTACTGATCCACAGATTTTGTTTCTGGTCTTCAAGAATGCCATGAATCGTATTATTGAGAAAACCGTTGGTCTCGTTATATATGTAATAATCGTCATTATAAATACGCGTCAGCCCGAAGCTTGTACCGAACCAATATCCCGCATCATTTTTCAGAATAGCAAAGATGTCGTTTACTGTCTGGCTTTTTATCGCCTGATCAAACAGATAGGTTTTCATTTGCCCCGTATGCGTATTGATCCGATAGGCTCCGTATCCGCGGTTGCCAAACCACATGACGGAATCACTTTCCTGGAAAGAAACAAAAAAGTAGTTGGATGCACGTTTGCCTTTGTCCAGGATAATCCTTTCCGCACTTTTTACAGTGGGAGAACTACCGGAACCATTTAAAGACACTTTCACAATACCTTCTCCTACTGTGGCAATCCAGAGGGTACTATCGTTTTGTTCGCAGATAGAATGGACATACTTTACTGTTTTTCCTTCTGCCAGAACGGGGAACTGTTTTATTTTCCGGTCCGGATACGAATAGTAGTTTATACCGTTCTCGGTTCCTATCCAGAGTCTTTTCCAATGACTCGGAGCAAAACAATAGACAGAGTTGTCTGTAAGTGTACTGTTGTTGGTCAGCAGTTGTTCTGTTTTGAGGCTTATATCCGTCTCTGCCTCCGGATGATAGTTGAACATGCGTAATATCCCATTTCCTTTCGTTCCGATCCATAGCGTTTGTTCATCATCAAGATAGAGTGCGCGAACCGGATTGTTTATCTGATAGGCCGGTGTATTTAGGAGGGTGTTTTTTATAGAAAATGTATCAGCAAAATACATGTACACTCCTTGTCCGTCTGTACCTATCCAAATGATGTCCTGGTATTTATCTTTCAGCAGACAAAATATTCCGGTGCGGATATCGGTAGGTTGTATGATATACTTTATTTTCTGGTCGGGCTGATACTTCAGTTGGATCAGGCCGCTGCTCTTAAATCCGATATAGTAATCATTTTGTTTCTTTATAATGGAGGATACTTCCCCGCGTTGATGTATCTCAGATTCGAGATCAACGATATAATATTTCTTTTGGCTATTCAAGTCATATTCATAGAAAGCGTAAGTACTGTCTATGAAATAGAGCAGGTCATTTTCAGTTGAAGCCCAAAGCAATTTCTCCGGGTGATTAAAATGATTGCGTGGTGAGAGTTTTATTTCGTTCCTCTCTTTTTCTATTGCATAACTTTGGTTGCTACCGTCTGAAGAGAAAATCCAAAGAATGTCTGAACTGTCTACAACTATTTGCAGGACATTCTCAAAAACAACCGTTCCTGCATCTAATCTTCTGAACTCTTTGTCGTGCCGGTTGAAATAATAGATGTTACCGTCATCTTTGATGATATATACGTCTCCTGCTGCACTCTTTGCCATTTTGTTGATGTCTTTGAACTCCTTGAAGCTCTGAATCGTCTGCTGGTGAGAGTCGAAGCGGTCAAGACCATAATTAGTCTGTATCCATAATACATCTTCTTCGGTCTCCATTATATTGCCTATGATATTGCCGGAGAAACCAATACGGGAATTTGCAGGTTTGTACAGTCGTGGGGTAGTTCCATCGAAAATATTTAGTCCGTCACAGGTTCCTATCCACATTAAGCCATTATTATCTTGGCAAAGAGATAGAATCGCACTGTTCGATAAACCGTTCTGGCTGGAATATTGCCGTAGGTTATATGCGTTGATTTCACTTGTCATATTAAATAGAAATAGCAGAAGTGAAAAGGTATAGTATAGATAGGAGGTTCTCATAAAATATAGTTGTGTGTCACGATTAATATAAAGAGTTCCTGTACTTGCTGCAAAATTAAATAAAAAAGAGTGATAATGGTAGAAAGGGAATTTAAAAAGTATACGATTTTATGACATATATGTTTATTCCTCTGTCTTTCGGGTCTTTAAGTACACTAATGTCATAAAAATATATACTGATAATCTAATTGGAGTCATAGTTTTGTGACGTCTAATTAGAATAACAATAGGTATAGTATAAAGGGGTAAAAAAGATTGTTGCTGGGATAACAATTCTGTAATAAGGCGGGTATAATGATTACTCGTTTTTGAATTTAAATTAATGTACAGGTTTAATGACATGAAGAACATTCTTTTCTTTTTCGGTTTTATTTCGTTGATAACTTGTCGACTTTCGGCACAAGAGTTAAAATCACCGGATTGCAATTGATAGCGGATTTGCCATCAGCTTATTCGAAATAACGGATAACAAACAGAAGAAATGAATTATTAAATGAATATCAATACAATTAATTTGTAAAGTAAATATGAAGGCAGGATATTTTTTAGTAGGCTTGTTATGTGCTGCTTCTTTGGTAGGTTGTGTCCACAAAGAACAGGTAAGTATGAATCCTAATTTAGCCAAAGCACAGGAAACATTAGATTCTATCTATCAATGTTATTCACGGCCGGGTGTTAACCTGTTGCGGGAGAATTACCCTTTTGATGAGCAAAGCAATGTTACCTATTTAGCATCAGAAGAGCAGGCAAATTTACCTAACCAGTATTCTTATCTTTGGCCTTACTCCGGCATGTTCTCTGCGGTAAATGCGATGTATGAGGCAAGTGGTAAAAAAGAATATAAGGAATTACTGGATGAAAGGGTTTTGCCTGGGCTGGAAGAGTATTTTGATATAAAAAGAGAGCCGCACGCTTATTCGTCTTATATCCGTACCTCTTCTCCTTCAGATCGGTTTTATGATGACAATGTATGGTTGGGTATTGACTTTACGGACATTTATCAAATGACCCAAGAGGCTGCATACCTTGAGAAAGCTCAGTTGATATGGAGGTTTATCCTGAGTGGAATGGATGATCAGCTGGGGGGAGGTATCTACTGGTGCGAGCAGAAAAAAGAAGCTAAACATACGTGCTCCAATGCACCGGGAGCTGTTCTGGCATTGAAACTTTTTAAAGCAACGAAAGACAGTATCTACTATACGCAGGGAAAAGAATTGTATGAATGGACGAAAGCCCATTTGCAGGACTCTACAGATTATCTCTATTTTGATAACATTCGTCTTGATGGCAAGATAGGAAGAGCGAAGTATGCATACAACAGCGGACAAATGATGCAGGCTGCCGCTTTGCTTTATCAGTTGACCGGACAACCGGAGTATCTGGCTGATGCGCAGAATATTGCTAAAGAATGCTATAACTATTTCTTTATGGACTTTACACCTGCTACCGGTGAATCTTTCAAGCTACTGAAAAAAGGAGATATCTGGTTCAGTGCTGTCATGCTGAGAGGTTTTATCGAACTCTACCAACAAGATCAAAATAGAACGTATCTGGATGCATTTAATAAAAGTCTGGAATATGCTTGGAATAATGCCCGCGATGATAAGGGGTTGTTTAGCGTAGATTTGAGTGGAAACGACAAAGATGATAAAAAGTGGTTGCTGACACAGGCCGCTATGGTAGAAATGTATGGTCGGCTCGCTGGTATTAAAGAATTGATTAACTAAAATATAAAGACGAATGAAAAAGAAAAACATCAGTTTGTGTGCTATCACAGCCGCTCTATTTTTCGGAAACCATGTAAATGCAGCCGACTTTGTTGTAGCAAAAGACAATACAGTTGTAATCAACCAGGCTTGTCTGGCGGCCGCTTATAAGAGTAACCGGCCGGAGATGAAGAAGAGATTGTTTACCTCTAAAGCGGTAGAGGCCGAAATTGTGCGGGTTAAGAAGTTGTTGACTAATCAGAAATTGTCCTGGATGTTTGAAAACTGTTTCCCGAATACACTTGAAACGACTGTACATTACCGTACGACGGATGGTAAACCAGACACTTTTGTATATACGGGAGATATTCATGCTATGTGGTTGCGTGATTCCGGGGCACAGGTTTGGCCTTATATACAGTTGGTAAACAAAGATCCGGAACTGAAGAAAATGCTTGAAGGAGTCATTCGTCGGCAGTTTAAGTGTATCATTATTGATCCGTATGCAAATGCTTTTAATGATGGAGCGAAAGGGGGCGAATGGATGAGCGACCTGACGGATATGAAACCGGAACTCCATGAGCGTAAATGGGAAATTGATTCTCTTTGTTATCCGCTTCGATTGGCTTATCAGTACTGGAAAGAGACAAGAGATGCCAGTATTTTTGATAACGAATGGATACAGGCCATTACCAATATTCTGAGAACATTTAAGGAACAGCAGCGTAAGGATAAAGTGGACTATTACAAGTTCCAGCGTAAAACGGAGCGTGCGCTCGATACGCTGAATAATAATGGTTTGGGAGCTCCTGTAAATCCGGTAGGATTGATAGTCTCTTCTTTCCGTCCGTCGGATGATGCTACAACACTGCAATTTCTTGTCCCTTCAAACTTTTTTGCCGTATCTTCACTTAGAAAAGCTGCAGAGATATTGACAGCAGTAAATCAGAGAACTGATTTGGCTCAGCAATGTACGGATCTTGCGCAGGAAGTGGAAGGTGCACTGAAGAAATACGCAACCTATAATCATCCCAAATACGGAACAATTTATGCTTTTGAAGTAGATGGTTTCGGAAATCAGTTGTTGATGGATGATGCGAATGTACCCAGTCTGATAGCTATGCCTTATCTGGGCGATATGGATGTGAATGACCCGATCTATCAGAATACGCGTCGTTTTGTATGGAGCAAAGACAATCCGTATTTCTTCAAAGGAAAAGCCGGAGAAGGTATCGGAGGTCCACATATCGGTTATGATATGATCTGGCCGATGAGTATTATGATGAAAGCTTTCACAAGCCAGAATGACGAAGAGATAAAGACTTGTGTGAAGATGCTTATGGATACGGATGCAGGTACAGGGTTTATGCATGAATCCTTCCATAAAGATGATCCGGCCAATTTTACCCGTGCCTGGTTTGCATGGCAAAATACACTGTTTGGTGAATTGATATTGAAATTGGTTAATGAGGGGAAAGTTGATTTATTGAACAGCATACAATAAGTGATATTGAAGAAAGGTGAACAGCTGAAAGTCGATGTCTTTTGGCTGTTCGCTTTTTGTATCTATTGAAAGGCATAAACTAATAATAGTAGGAAAGAACATGAAATCTCAGAAAATTATAGCATTGTTTTTAATCATCCTGGCTCCTTTGGGAGTGTCGGCACAGAAGTGGTATACTTCTGATATTGATGGCAAGGTGGATGATATTCTAAAGAAAATGACAGTGGAAGAAAAGCTGTCTTATATAGGAGGAGTTGATTGGATGTATACAAGGAATATCGATCGTTTAGGTATACATCGTATGAAAATGTCTGACGGACCACAGGGGCTGGGCACTCATGGGCAATCTACTGCTTATCCGGCTACGGTATTACTGGCTGCTACCTGGAATGAAGAACTTGCTTATGAATATGGAAAGTCTTTGGGACGCGACTGCAATGCCAGAGGTATAAATGTTGTGTTGGGGCCGGCGGTAAATATATACCGTGCTCCTATGTGTTGAGTATATGGGTGAGGATTCTTATCTGGCAGCACGTACCTCTGCCGGACCGTGAGATGGACCGGTGTGGTACGCCCGGATATAACAGGAGAGTATGAATTTTCTGTAGGCGGCGATGATGGTTATCGCTTGTATCTTGATAATGAACTGGTTGCTGATCAATGGGGTGTAGGTAGTTTCCGCAACTCTTCTGTAACAAAAACATTGGGAGCAGGTAAGAAGTACGACATTCGCTTTGAATACTTTCAGGAAGGTGGAGGTGCCGCAGTTGCTTTAATCTGGGGGCATAAAGGTGAAAAGAAGGATGCTTTTGTAGATCAGCTGAATCGTGCAGATATGGTGATTGCTTGCTTCGGGCATAGTTCGGACACAGAAGGCGAAGGTGCTGACCGTACTTTTGCATTGCCTGATGCCGATGCTAAAATGATTGCAAGGACATTGAAATGTAAGAAACCGGTAGTCGGAGTAGTCAATGCAGGTGGTAATGTAGAGATACAGGCATGGGAACCCGGATTGAAAGGTCTGCTATGGGGATGGTACGCCGGACAGGAAGGCGGTACGGCGGTAGCTGATGTGCTGTTTGGTAATGTAAATCCTTCTGGCAAACTACCTATGACTTTTGAGAAACGCTGGGAAGACAATCCGGTATATAATAGCTATTATGACCCGGATGGTGATAAACATGTTGCATATACGGAAGGTATTTTTGTAGGGTATCGTGGTTATGATAAGTTGCAGCGTGAAGTACAGTATCCTTTTGGTTACGGTCTGTCTTATACGGATTTCTGTCTTTCCAACTTGTCTGTTTCTGAACCTTTGGCAGATGGATCGGTAGAAGTAACCTGCAAACTTTCCAATACGGGAAAACGTGATGGAGCACAGGTGGTACAGCTATATCTTGGAAAAGAAGGAGGCATTGTAGAACGTCCGGAGAAGGAATTGAAGCAATTTAAGAAGGTGTTTCTGAAAGCGGGCGAATCGGCAACGGTGAAGATGATGGTTACTAAAGATGCTTTCATGTATTATGATGTTGCTGCCAAAAGGTTCTTACAGGATAAAGGGAACTATAATGTGATGGTTGGTTTCTCTTCACGTGATATCGTTTCGTGGGGAAGTATCCGTATTCTTTGATGCATATACGTATCGAGGTTACCAATTATCCTCTCATCGCACCTCTTATTCATTAAACTGAGTTTTAGAAAGAGGTACGATGAGAGGTGTTTTTTTAATTTGAGCAGTGCTTATTTGTTATTTAGGGTGACTCCCGGCCAGTCGTCAGTGCGGAAAGGAGAAGCTGGCAGTCCTGTTTTATTATACAGATTACATTCCGGATTATTAGCCCAGGCATAACGTACAGCTACAGGATAGGGCACTTTTTCCGAGGAAACAATCACTTTGTTATCTACAATTCGGGCCGTAGCCGGATAGAATTTGTGATCAACACCTGCAATGGTGAATCCTTTTAATTCTTCTCCTTTAGCGATTAATTGCCCATCAGTATGTTTGAAAGTGACTTCGATTTCATTGTTTTTTAAGCACATATGACTGTACTGTGGTCCGGAGTAGCTGTTTTTCTTGTCGTATGCCTGATTTAATGCAATTAGCGAAAGTCGGCGTCCTACTTCTTGCTTATTCTTAGGATGAATGTCATTCGCATCCCCTATATCGATGGTAACAGCCATTCCCGTATTCTCTAATTCCAGTGTCTGAGCCTGAGCTTCACGGAGTTCAGCCCATGCTGATTCTTCCGGCTTATCTGCACGTTGCATGAAGTTTGCTAATTGTACAAAGTAGAAAGGGAAGTCTTTGTTCCATTGACTGCGCCAATTCCGAATCATTAAAGGAAACAGATCACGATATTGATAAGCACGGCTTGCGTTAGCTTCTCCCTGGTACCAGATAACTCCCTTCATTTCAAATGGAATTAATGGACGCAACATTCCGTTAAACAGTACAGCAGGGTAGTATTGGCAGGTCTGGAATGACAAAGGTTGCCGTGGCACTTCATTTCTATTGAGAATGCTGATACGTTGTTTCCACTCTCCTGCCAAAGATATTTTTTTCTTGCCATTGGTAACATAAAGCATAGAAGGATCTCCGGGGATTCCACTGTTTCCACCCGTATCACCTAAGTGGATTGTTAGTACATTCTTTCCTTTTCTCAATAAATCACGTGGCACTGTGTAATGACGTACAGTGCCTATGCCGTAGGTACGTCCTATTTCTTGTCCATTGAAGAAGGTAATATCATTATCGTCAATTTGGTTCAACTCTATTTTTAAATCACGTTTCAGCCATTCATCCGATAGTTCTATTTCGCGGCGTAACCACATGAAACCTTCGAATTTCGGATTTACCTGTTCTTCAATAAATCCCGGTAATTGTATTGTTCCCCATGAATCGTCGTTGTAATCAATTGCTGCCCATTTGGCTTGTCTGCCCTCATATCCCGGATCTTTCTTTCTGACTCCTGTTTCCCATTCATCCATCATCTGATTGTATGTTGCCATCGCTTCGGGCATATTTTCTTCTGCTTTCCGAAGAAGCGTTACTTCGTTATGAAAATCGGACATTAAATTTAGGGTACCTGTACTGGTCCAGCTTTCGGCTGGTGTTCCTCCCCAGGTAACATCAATGACTCCCACCGGAACGTTTAACTTTTGATTTAGTTCTCGGGCAAAGAAATAAGCGATTGCAGAAAAATCTTCTACTGTTTGCGGAGAGCAGTTCTGCCATCCCCCCATAGTACTTTCTCCTGTTGTGAGTGGGATAGGACTCACGGTCTTTTTCACTTGATATAAGCGAATATCAGGATGGTTGGCATTATCAATTTCCTGTTGGAAGTTTAGCACTCTACCCCAGCCTTTAACGGGCATTTCCATATTGGATTGTCCGGAGCAGATCCATACCTCTCCAATCATCACATTGGATAATTTTATTTCTTTTCCATCCGAGATACTGATATTATATGGCCCTCCGGCCTTAGGGGTTGGAATTTCAACTTTCCAGTTCCCTTCTGCATCGGTGAAAACTGTATATGTTTTTCCATCCCATGAAGGAATCACTTTTATTTTCTTTCCTTTGTCGGCCTGACCCCATATCGGGACTTGTGTTTGTTGTTGTAATACCATGTTGTCGGAGAATACTGCCGGTAAGACAGGCTTGGCGTTAATACTCCAGCAGAAGGACATTGCTACAAGAGATAATGCTGTTATTTTCTTCATGTTAGATCTATTAAATAAATTTGTTTTTTTTGTTATTGTTGATACAAAGATAGGAAATATAAGTTATTTATTTAACTTATTTTCCTATCTCTTACCTGACTTTTAAGACATTTTACTCTTTAACAAGTTTCAAAGAACAACGAGTATTTTCTGTACTGACTTGTACTAAATAAATCCCTTTTTCCATATTGCTTATATCGAATTTATTGCTAAAAAATTCTCGTTCTATCTTTCCTGACAAATTGAATATTTTTACGTCTCTGATTTTTTCAGAATCAGTTCCTTCTATGCAGCAGTACCCTTTTGTAGGATTGGGAGATAGATACAACGGTTTTTCGGAGGTAGTAAGGGGATTTATACCGGATGGAAACGAAAAATGCAAAAGCCTTTATTTCTGCCAAATCTTCCAGCGAATATGCAAAAATCAATGGTATCGGAG
Source organism: Bacteroides sp. 41_26 (assembly GCF_949740115.1). Taxonomy (NCBI): domain Bacteria; kingdom Pseudomonadati; phylum Bacteroidota; class Bacteroidia; order Bacteroidales; family Bacteroidaceae; genus Bacteroides; species Bacteroides sp. 41_26. The sequence goes on along the minus strand of NZ_CATJGZ010000086.1, from coordinate 39,092 downwards.
AGATTGCTTTATCTGATGGTCTGAACGAACTGAATATAGAGGTTGTTTCGGAAGACGGAAAAAACAAACAGACCTATACCGTTATGCTCTACAATACGGCGAACTTACTGAGTGTAGCTTCTGCTGACGGTAAGGGCAAACGTATTGTCAATATTGACAGTTACAGCGGAATGACAGGGGCTCATGAAAATCCTTTCAGAATGCTGAGAGGCTGGAAAGTGAATCTAAGTGGTGACAATACAATGAAATGGCGGACGTACTTTAATGAAGAATGGAAAAGAGTTCGATAACACTGCTTCTTCTTATTGGGATCACGAACGTTATCAGAATGCTTTAAAGTACGATCCGGATACCGTTGTTATCAAATTGGGAACAAATGATGCGAAACATATTAATTGGGATAATATTAAAAATGAATACGTGGGCGATTATATAGCGCTTGTAAATTCATTTAAAGCCCTTTCCAGCCAACCGAAAATCTATATCTGTTATCCTCTTCCTTTGTTTGGACCGAATAATTGGATTAATGATGATAAGGTAATGACTGAGGATATGATGCCTATGATTGATCAGGTTGCCAAAGAAACCGGTGTAACGATTATAGATTGTCACTCTCCGTTTGAAGGGAAGGCTTATCTGACAGGTGATAAAATCCATCCGAATGATAAAGGCTATGTTCTTTTAGCTAATATTATTACACGCAGTATCGCTCCGGAGGCAGATATACCGGCTCTTCCGGAAGATCTGTTTTTGCAGATTGCCGAATATGATAAAAGTGATTCCGGGATAGTAACAGAAACCTCTGTTAGCGGAATAGACACAACCCCTTTGTGGGACAATAATGCAAAAACAATTCTTGAGACTCCGTTCCCGGATCAGCAGGAATGCTGGTTCTCAGTGGAAATGTCTCGTCCGGTTGGCTTGAAAGCATATGCTATTACATCGGGTAAAGATGCTTCTAAAGCTCCCATGTCCTGGAAACTGGAAGGTCGTACGAAAACATCAGCTATATGGAGAGCTGTCGACAAGCAGGTAGGGATCACATTTGGTGCTAATGAAACAAAGATTTTTGACGAAAAAGTTAGTTTCTCTGCATATGACTATTTCCGTTTATCGGTGACAGCAGTGAATGGTAGTAATAGTTTGGCTATTGCAGAACTCCAGTTGTTTGGTTGTGACAAACCGTTATGTAGCTCTTTGATGGATAAGACAAACGGAGGTATGCTGAGTGCTCAGTTTAATACACTTCCTCACGAGGGATATGGTAATCTGGGTGATGGCAACATAAATACTAAGTATTGTACACAAATATCTACAGGCAATAGTATCTGGATACAGTATGATTTACCCGAAGCAGTGAAGATCGGAGGTTACTCTTTGATTTCGGCTAATGATTCTCCCGATCGTGATCCTTCCGAATGGACTCTGTATGGTTCTGCTGATGGTAAAAAATGGGACAAACTGGATGCGAGAAAGAACCAATTGTTTTTGGGACGTTATACAATGCTGGAATATCCGGTACTATCCGGAAGGCATATAAAAGCTTTAAACTCAATGTGACAGGGAAAACCGGATTGTTTCAGCTTGCTGAGTGGCAGTTGTTTAAAGCGTCGGATGGAGTAGGTATTGAAAATACTATTGTATCGGACTTTACGATTCGGACAGGTAACAGCCACTTGTTAATAGAATCTCATGCCACGGTTACAGGGTATTATGAGTTTTATTCCATCTCCGGGCAGTGTATAACCAAGGGAAAGGTAGAAACCGGAGCAACAGCAAGCATCGATTTATTGCCGGGAACTTATCTGGTAACCTTGACTACCGGAGGACAAAAAGAAATCCGGAAAGTAATTATCGGATATTAGAATATATTTCACCACAGAGGACACAGAGTTTTTTAGACATAAGAACAAAAGAACATATTATTTGCATAATCCGTCTTTATGCTCTAATCTCAGTTTTGTGTTCTTATGTCTAAAAAACTCTGTGTCCTCTGTGGTGAACCCCAAAAGCGTAATTAAAAGACTTTTTCCTGCTTCAACACATACAAATCAGCAAGTGCTCCTGTGATGGGCTGTTTGTCTGCATCCAGCATTACTATCCGGCCTTCTTCCACCTTATAATAAGATTTATCTCCTTCTTTGGAAGTCGTAGTCAATATATTGCCTTCTATTACGAAAGTACCTGCTTCATCAAATTCCGCATCTTTTCTTTCCTGGTAAATATATTTCTGTGTATACGTATGATCCTTGTTGAATACCAGAGTAACATCTATCCCCGGACAGTCAGCTGCGGGAATTGTTCCTTTATACTCTCCAAAATAATCAAGTGAGGTTTCTGCATTGTGCATATCTGCTATCTGTGTAGTATCTGCACTCATACTGTCGGTATTATTTGTTTTTTTACTGTTTGTACACCCTGTCATAATAAAAGCACAGAGCATTGCTGCAAAATAAAACTTCTTTCCCATACTGATTGTTATTTTTATTAAATGAACAACAAAGGTACAACTAAAAAGTTTAACTTTGCTCTAAACTAATATCAATCGTAAATCCTCATTTGTGATTTGCCAATTGTCATTTATCAATCGTAAATCGTAAATTATTAAATCGTAAATCCTCCATTTATGCTTATACTTTTATCCTGTGCCAAAACCATGAGTGATGTTTCGAAAGTGAAAGTCCCTTTTACCACTATACCTAATTTTCAGAAAGAAGCGGCAGAAGTTGCTTTAGAGATGTCGCAGTTTTCTGTAGAAGAGTTAGAGCATTTGTTGCGTGTGAATCCCAGGATTGCTGTCGAGAATTACAAACGTTATCAGGCTTTTCATTCAGAGGACACCCGTACGCTTCCGGCCCTGCTTGCCTATACAGGTATTGTTTTTAAGCGGTTGAATCCGAAAGATTTTTCAGAAGATGATTTTCGTTATGCACAGGAACATCTTCGGCTTACTTCATTTTGCTACGGTTTACTTCGTCCGTTAGATCTTATCCGTTTGTACCGTCTTGAAGGAGATGTAAGACTCCCTGAGCAAGGTGGTAAAACTCTGTTTTCTTATTGGCAGTCCCGGCTTACCGATTCATTTCTCAAAGAGATCAAAGCCACCGGAGGCGTGCTATGTAATCTGGCAAGTGATGAAATGCGTGGTTTGTTTGACTGGAAGCGTATAGAACAGGAAGTGACGATTGTTACTCCCGAATTTCATGTATGGAAGAATGGCAAACTTTCTACAATTGTAGTTTACACCAAAATGTCTCGTGGGGAGATGACGCGTTTCATTCTGAAAAACCGGATAGAATCTCCGCAGGATTTGAAAGCTTTTCACTGGGAAGGATTTGAGTTTAATGAACGATTATCAAACGAAAAAAAATTAATATTCACTAATGGAGCAACAGAATAAGATGAGTGAAGTAGAAAAAATGCGTAATGGGCAACTGGCTGATATGTCTGTGCCGGAAATGCAGGTACGTTTTGAGAAAGCTAAAAAGTTATTGGCCCGTATGCGTGGGTTGAGTACTTATGACGAGGAATATCGTCCTTTGCTCGAGGAGCTGATACCGGATATCCCTGTTACATCTGTTATTTGCCCGCCTTTTCACTGTGATCACGGTGATGGTATTCGGCTAGGCGAACATGTATTTGTCAATGCTAACTGTACTTTTCTGGATGGTGGATATATAACGATCGGAGCCCATACACTGGTAGGTCCTTGTGTGCAGATTTATACCCCTCATCATCCGGTGGATTATATAGAACGGCGTGAACCGAAGGAATATGCTTATCCGGTTACGATCGGTGAAGACTGCTGGATTGGTGGCGGCGTTGTTATCTGTCCCGGAGTGACGATTGGAGATCGTTGTATCATTGGAGCAGGAAGTGTAGTTACTAAAGATATACCGGCTGACAGTGTTGCCGTGGGTAATCCGGCACGGGTTCTAAAGAAAGTAAAATAACCGGGCAACCTATCGGGTTGTGAGAAATTAAAGAGGCGAAAAGGTGATTTATTATCTTTCCATCTCTTTTTGTGTATATTAGTGCAATCTTTTGAGAAAATACTTCAATTCTCTCTATAAAAAAAGAGGTTAATTTGCAACCGTTAATCTATTATTAATATATAAAGATGGAATGCAATGAGAAAAACACTACTTCTTTTTAAATCTTTCCTGATGAGCGTGTGTGCGCTCACACTGACCGCTCAGGCACAAAGTTTATCTGATGTAACTAATATCAATGTAGGCGAATGCTATATTTATGATTCATTTTTGTCGGCAGTTTGGGGGAATGAGTCCATGGCGCCCGGCAACGGAAGCACTGCGAATGATTATTGGGCTAAAAGTTGGATTACAGGGACCCGCAAGGTCTACAAGGGTTCAGAGGTGGCAAATATTGGCGGAACTGAACTTGAATATATAGTGAAACAAGTGCGTCCCGGAAATTATAATAACTCTATCGGCATGCTGAATATGAAAAATTTATATAGAGCCGATGCATCGGAGGCATTTAAAGAATCTCATATAACCAGTAGTTTAACTTTACCGGAACTACCCAGTGTCGGTAAGATAGCCCTGTTTCTGTTGAAACCTTATAAGTCGGGCGTATCAGATGGCATTGCACTCGATAAAAAAAATGCAGATGGTTCCTGGACAGAGGTGATACAGGTGAAACATCCTTCTGCAGACGGCTGGGTCTATCTGCATTATATTAATAAAGAAGCTATTATTTCTCAGGTTCCGGTGACGTATCGGATTCGTTCTTATTCATATAACTCAAGAACCGCAGAAGGGTATGGCCCTATTTTGGGAGGCCTGATTGTTCAGAAATATCTGGAGAATGACAATTATACCAAACCGCTTACCCGGCCTTATTATCCGTTAGGAAATAACTCATCTACTTTGTCGAATGCCAAAAAACTGGTAGACACTTATACGGAAGCTGAATGGCTGGGATTAGTTCCCACACAAGCCCCCCGTAGCTTGCAACACAGTCCGGCTTCTGTTAATAGTACGGATTGGACATGGGATCCCGCCCGGCCGGACCAAATAACCTGTAAGGCTACCGGTACTGTGTTTCCAAACAGTAATTATACGGTTTTATATGCCAATGCGGAGGTTATGACCGGAAAGATCGTTAAAGTCCCGTATTATAAAACGTCCAAAGGCAACACCTATGTACAGGCTCAGATTGATTATGGAAAAACAGCCTTTATGACTAAGAACTTACCAATTCTGGGAGCAGCCTATCAACTGACAAAAGATGAAAAGTATGCCCGTTATGTAGCTTTGGCTTTGGACAAATGGGCAAATGCGGTTCCTGATTTCTTTATGACCGAAGGATGGAATAAAGACCGGATTGTGAATAAGAGTGACCTTTCGAAATATCCGAATGTACAACGTGCTTCGGATCATAACGGGTTGACTCATGAATTTCATGAGGGAGAACTACTATCGTTTGATCGTATTTATGAAAGTCAGGCGCTAAAGGAGCTTTCGGCAGAGAGAGGCTACGATGTACGCCGGCATATTGTTGATGATTTGTTCCTTAATATAGGATTATGGGTGATTGACCAGCCGATGTCTACTCATCAATCTACCAATCTGGTGGGACATATTGGTGTGCTGATTCAGGTGGCTGCTATTATTGAAGACGAAGTAATGAAAGAAAAAATCATCGATTTTGTCGATCGTTATTACACGTTGTGTATTGCAAACAACTTCAAGCGTGACGGTATGTATCCTGAGTCCTTCTCTTACCACAGAGGATATGCCGATGAGAACTATGCAAACGTAAAGCTGTTGGAAGATTATTTCAGTATGTTTGAACCGAAAACTGACGCGATGCGCCGTATTGCTGCAAAATCTGTTACACGTAAGGAGTTTACTCAGCGCACGACGTTGGTTCATAAACAGGTTGGATTTCCGAATGGAGATATGGCTCCGTTTGATGATACCACGGCCGGATACAGCGATAAGCGAACTTCTACCAAATCTTATTTATTGCCGGCTTACTACCATGCCATGTTGGGAGCAGGTACGGGCGATCAGCAGATTCAATCGAATATCGGAGCGAATGATAAAGCCAATCATGTGGGCAATAGTGTGATGTCTATGACCCTTTATGCCAATGGAGAAGAGCAGATTGGTGATATCCGTTATTCCCGTCTTCCGGGACGCGATTATACGAATAGTGTGACGGCTCATAACCTGGTTGCCGTTGACGAAGAACTGACCCAGTATTTTACATCAGGCCGCCAGGTTCTTGGCAATAGTGGACACGTATTTACAAATGGTTACTTCACCTTGTTTGAACCGGGGCTCGACGGGGTGGCTGCAACAGAGGTTTATAGTAAAACGATCCGTCCGGGAAAAGTAGAACGTTATCAGCGTATTCATGTTTTGAATACGATTGATCCGTCTCGTCCTTATCTGCTCGACTTATTTGTGGTAAAGGGAGGAACGAAGCACGACTATCTGTTACACGGTTCTACACAGTATGATCAGACGACTGAAACCAGCCTGTCTATGACGAAGATTAACAGCCAATACCCACTTTTGCCAACCGGAGTAACCTATAAAGATCCGGTGGTAGAAGGTGATAAAACAAACTGGTATGGTGCTTTTCGTGAAATGTCAAAAGCGCAATCTCCCGGAGAATGGAACGTGACTTATGTACAGGATGCTTCCAGAGGTGTTAAGATTTTTGCTGTGGATGATGCCCGGTCTACGGTATATTTAGGTAAGTCACCTAATTCCTATCGTCGTGCTACCGGAACAACGATGTATGAATATTGGCGTCCGGCTTTGGTGGAACGCCGCACCGGAAACAGTGGCATGCGTAGTCTGTTTACCCATGTGATGGAGGCGTATAATGGTGGTTCTAAGATTGTTTCGGTAAAACAAGTTCCGTTAAATCAGAATAGTGAAGAATATGTGGGAGTGTCTGTCACCTTTACCGATGGCCGTGAAGACGTGATTCTTGTGAATCTGAACAATACGCTGATTACAGGTATTGATCCGGCAGAGAAGATATCGACAGCCGATGGACGTTATGCAATGGAAGGTAAGATAGCTGTTTTCTCAAAGAGTAAAGACGCAGAGAAGGCGAAGAGTATTTTGATTAACGGTTCCCGGTTGTCCGTGGGAGAAGAATCGGTAGAAATAGAGAACTACAAATATTCCGGAACTATCACCTCTACTGTACGCAAGGAAGACGGCGCTTCCTGCAATGCTTTTGTTACCGATGCTATGATTCCTGCCGGTGATGAGTTAAAAGGGCGCTGGATGTCGGTTAAATTTGGATCTTATAAAGTGATTAACCCACCTTCGGGTGCTGTGAAAACACAGGAAGATATGAACGAATTGTTTCAAATAGATCATGTAGAGCAGGTGGGTAGTCAAACTTATATTGTAACTGTCGAAGACCATTGTCTGAAGGTGGATGGTGAAATGGCTGAGGAGATAATGCGTCCGCAACGCCAGTTTACAGGGGCTACGACATTTACAATTTTAAAGAGCCAGTCCGGTCTGTTCGGAGGAGGTACAGGATTGTCTGCCGTGTCCGCCGAAAAGGATGTGCAAATCTATCCGAATCCGGTAAATGATATCCTGTATGTGCGTGCTGATCAGGAAATTAAGCGTGTTCTCATTTATTCACTAACCGGTTTTGCTGTGCGTGAACTTTTGTTTACCGGACAAACAGAAGTTACTGTTCGGGCAATGGATCTGGCAGAGGGCAACTATATTGTGACAATTGAGTTACAGGATGGTTCTGTTAAAAATGAACGGCTGATGATTACGCGTTAACTTCTTGATTAGTAAGTTGCTATAAGAGGGGCAAAAGTAGAATTCGCTATTATTAAAACGCAGATTAGCGCTAATTTACGCAGATTTAATTTAATTTTTGCGTAACTTAGCGTCAATCTGCGTTTCTAAATTTATATATTAATAGCTTTCTCAGGTTTTTGACACCTTCTTGTTATTTATACTGTTTTTGAATAAGAGTAGTCGTATGTTATATGATTAAATCTTCTGCAAAACCTTGCATATGATTGTAAATCTTGCTAATATTGCATGTAGACTTCTCTGGTGAGTTGAATATAAACAGGCTCTTATAATCTATTTTTATCATATCATAGAACTATGACTAACCAAAATCTGATAGCGCAGTGCAATGAGGCAGTCATTCATTTTGCGAACGAATGTATAAAATGGCAGGAACAAATAGAAGTACTTTCTTCTACTATGGACGAATCTCTTGCAGTTCCATTGGGAAAGAAACTGTGTGCTTTGTCTGCATCCCGGGAAGAAATGGATATTTACCGTCGGATGTTTGCTGCCAACGAAGAGTGTGGTCCTATGAATGTCGGAGAGATATGCAGAAAATACATTAATGATTATAATAGTGATAAGAATCACAAAAAATATCATAATATGTATCGGAAAAAAGACGCTCGTGAAGTAAGAACACGAAGGTTGAATCAGATTCTGATAGCTCCGGATATAGAGACACCCGAACAAAAACGAGAGGCCTGGACTTTGTATAATTATTCGCCTTTATTTAGGTTGGTATTTACGCAAATACTGGATAATGCTGTTAAATATAGTATGCCGAACACTACTATCGATATGCAGATGGAAGTGCATGATGAATATAAACAGATTACTTTTTCTAATTTTGGCCCCCGGCTGGAAGAGGACGAAGCAAAGCGTGTTTTAGAACATGAATATCGTGGGATTAATGCTCAGTATTTGACAACTGAAGGACATGGATTGGGGTTGAGCATAGTGAAAGAAATAGCCGATTCGCAAGAGGTACAGGTCATAGTGGAAAGTGGTGAAGAAGCCAGCAACAGTTACGATAATGTACCTTATGAACTTTTTTCGATTATCTTAGTGTTCCCTCATCGTGATATCCCTGCTTCTGCTCCTGCATTTTTACAGGGTATTTCAGATAATACAGCGATAGGTATCTATCTTCATGAAATGAATCGTGTGATACGTACCTGTTATCGGAAATTATCGGATATCTGCAATTGGGCTACTTCTAACCGTCTGGAATTGCCCGAAGAGATGTTTTTTATATGTAATTGTATGCGGGTCTCCTATTTACATATGCAGGCATTGTTTTTTTATATTGATTATCTTCTGCTGCCACAAGACATGTGTGTGTATGGCAATCCGTTGGAAAAGACGGTTTCGCTGGATACAATTCTGAATAATATATGTGTGGCCTATCGGGATGAGATAGAATATGATAAAGACTTTTTGCCTTCTTTTTCTTTTCCGGCCAAAGAACTTCTTTTATATATCTATTTGAATGGCATTATATATCATTTGCTGGAGCATCGTAAGGTGAAAGAAGAAAAGTTGGAAATGAATATTGATATTGAAACAAGTTCTGTTGTTTTCCGGGCGAAAAGTGGCTTTAATGATTTAGGAAGGAATGAAAAGCCCGTTTCTCTGGCAGAAATGGAACATCTGGACTGTCATAGATGGGGATTTTATAATTCCATTTTGCAAAACACAACAAGCGGATTTACATCAGTTATTAATAAAACAGTAATCTTGTATATAAAATAGATATGAAAAATTTCTTAAAGGAGGTTCTGAAAACAACGCTTAGCACTTATTTTGCATCTGTTGTCACAGGTGTAGGTGGTGTGTCATCTTTGATTGCATTATTTCATGATGTATCAGGACATTATGTTATCTATTTATGTGCTCTATTGCTGTTTCTTAGTTGGTACTGCTTTTATCTGTCAAAGCAGAATAAGGCAAATGCAAAGCGGGAGGAAAGTAATATTAAGGTAACGAAATGTTCTTCTGTGACTTCCTTAAAAGAGAGAACATTTAATATCCTTGCTATTGATGACCAATATAAAACGCGGCAGTATTTGAAAGAAAGTTTTCAGAGCGAATGCCTCACAGTGATAGAAGCTATTCCTACCCCTTTGTTTGCTGAGGGATTTGATATTATTATATCCGATTTGATAGGTGCCGGTCCCGGTAAAAAAGAGAATGCAACGCAGATATTACAGGGAATAAGAAAACGTTATCCTTATAAATATCTGATAATCATGTCATCTGAACCGTTGCTTCTTGTAGAAGTTGCCCAATGGGCGGATGCAACTATAACAAAGACTGAGACGGACAGTTTGTATGAGAAACTTTCAGTTGCATTGCTAAAAGCAAAGGAAGAGTTATCCAATCCCAAAAAGCGTTGGGAGAATCTAAAGGTACAGGGAGCGATTTTGCAGGACTCCTATAATAAAGAAGAGGAATATAGTTTATTTCTTGCTTCGCATCACCCTTCTACCCTAATTAAATGATACCATCATTGAAACGCAAATGATCGCAGATTTTCGCAGATTAAATGGCTGCGCTATACGTAAGCTATGATACTCTTTGCGTGAATCTGCGAGTTTCTGCGTTTCAACAATTAAAACTCCGTGTAACTCTGTGGTGAGTCTTACCTTACTTTTTTCTTTCTTCCTCTACTCTCTTTTTCCATCTCTGGAACGATTTCATGAGGGCATCTTCGTGTTTGTCTTCAATGTGATATTTATCCATAAATAATAGCAGTGATTTTTTATACATGATTCCGTTCCGGAATTTATTTTTCAGCATGATACTGTGTAACTCAGTTTTCAGCATTGTTTCTATTTCCTCTTCGATGATGATGACACTGTTGTGCCCCAGGTAATTGTATGTTTCGGGTTCTTTCCCGTATCTTGGGGCGGGTATTATGAGAGTCAGATTTCCGGTTTCCCGCCATGATACGTCTCGTGGACGTTTAACTGTGAGGTTTTTGATAACATGATACAAGTTTTCGATACTTTTTAACCTGATAGCATTGAGCTCCGTGACTACGCTGTTTTGATAGCGTACATACATGTAAGCCGCCAGATAGGGCTTTACATAGATGGTTGTTTTGACCATTCTGATTAGATTTTTATGTAACAATTCTTTTATCTTCATGGCCGTCTTCGACGGTTGAATTCAGTGCCATTGTGTTGAGAAAAAATCAACACTTTTTGGAGCTTCTTGGCACTTCTGTAAGAAGTTGTATATCAAATGGTTACAAGGTCTATTTCTTCCTCGTAGAGAAATCTTGTTTTTCTCTACGAGGAACGGGGCTTTTCTCTACGAGGAATCGATCGAATCTCGTAGAGAAATGTGTGCTTTCATAAAATCCAAACTACAAAAGTAAAATAAAATCTATTTCATATATTTTCTTGTTTTTGATTGGTTTAGTTGTTTTGTAATAAAATATGGGTGTGTGGTTGCGTGTTGGTTTATATCGTACATATGTATGAACGAATGTTGGTAAATGAGATGGTTTTCCTCGTTTAATCTATTAACTAAATTTAAATAAGAAGATTTGAAATGGGAGTGAACTCATTTTGCAGGGAAAGTATAATTTCTACTTATACTTATTGTCAGAAAAATGCGAGTATTTGGAGTGTTTTTCGGAATATTATTATCAATACAAAGTAAGAGTGAAATAGGGATTCTTAATTGTTGATTAATAGTAGTTTGATATTATTCTTTTATTTGAATAGTGTTTCAATAAACGTTCGTTTATTGGCACAAAAATATGTCCTTTTTTTTAATGTACAAAATATTTTTCAATAAAAATGATCAGATCATATCTTAACTAGAATATATCTTATTGATTCATAGTAAATTGAGTGTATATATATAAGAATAATTAGTTTATTATTAATTTAACCTGAATAGGAATAAAGGTCTTTCTAAAATAGTGTGCCAATAAACGAACGTCTATTGAAACACTATTTGGTGTTAAATGTCTTGTTTATAGTTTTTTATGTGCTAATAGATATAAAATAGTGCATAATACATATCTCCCCTCTTTATGTTTTGTCTCCTGTGATAGGGAAACTATTGAGGGCTAGTGTATTTTAAGAATTGATAATCCATTTTATACACGCTTGACCGGAAGGAGTTTTATTACCCCGGTGTCCCCAAAGAATATCCAATTGTGAACAAATCCACAGACATCTGTTGGTATCCACTTCGTGTCACCTATAGCCGTGAGTTACAGTTGAAAGAAGTGCTTGATGCCGAGCGTATAGAGAATTTCATTCCGATGCATTATGAGTACGTGAAGCAAGGAGAACGTAAGATACGAAAATTGGTTCCTGTTGTACATAACCTTGTGTTTGTTCATAGTTCCTTTGTTTGTATTGATCGTGTCAAACGGTCTCTTGGTTCTTCTTTATCTGTACGCTATATCATTGACCGTGAGACGAATCGTCCACTTATTGTTCCGGATTCGCAGATGCGAAGTTTTATTGCAGTTTCAGGTAATTACGATGAACAGATTGTTTACCTTGATCCAGCCCTTACCTCTTTACGGAAAGGGGATCGTGTACGTATTGTCGGTGGTGTTTTCGAAGGGGTGGAAGGTGTTGTTATCCGTGTAAAAGGCGATCGCCGTGTCTCTGTTTGTATCAAAGGCATTATGGCTGTGGCCACTGCATATATTCATCCTTCTTTGATAGAACTGATCCCCGATACTATTTGTGAATAAAAGAAAATGATTAGTTCCGTATTTTTTTATCAATAGTCAACTGTAAATCGCTAAACTGTAAATCTATCTATATGTTGTCTTTTCAATCACAAGTTGATACTTTGTGCCGTATAACCCGTGATCTTCTTAATCTGGGTTTTGATGGGACTCCTCTTTATTCCAATGAATTTTGTGCACTCAATACAGAAGTCTACCGTCAGGCTGAGGCTCTTTTTGTATTGCGGGGTTCTAATATTGAAGAGGAAGCACAGCGTTGTTATGTTTTATTGACTGCTTATCATGCTACTATTTATGATCATGGTAATAAAAATTTAAAAATCCAGTCCTTGCTTGATCGTAGTTGGCAATTGTTTGAACAGCTCCCTGCTTCCTTACTGAAGTGCCAGCTTTTAGTGGCCTGTTATAGTGAAGTTTTTGATGAGGATTTAGCTCAGGAAGCACGTGCAATTATGAATAGTTGGACTGGACGTGAATGGACTAAAGCGGAATGTGAAGTTTCCGATTATTTGGATAGTCTGGAAACCAATCCCTGGCCTGATTGGGAGATTGTAGAGTGAGTCATATTGTAATTTACGGAATTGTTTTAATAGCTGTTTTATGAGAATGAGATTTCTGAATAATTGTTTGCTGTGTCTGTTGGCGCTTTTTGTCTCCTGTTCTGCTCCCAAAGAGGTGCTTTATTTACAGGATATTACTTCTTTGAAAGAAGAGGTTATTGATAAGAACTATGAAGTTATAATCCATAAGGATGATTTGTTGGCTATCCTTGTGAATAGTAAAGATCCGGAATTGGCAATGCCATTCAATATGCCTATGGTTACTTATCAGATAGGTAGTAATACTTCCGGACAACAACGTCTTTTAGGTTATCTTGTCGATCAGAACGGTGATATTGACTTTCCTATCTTAGGACAGCTTCATGTGGAGGGATTGACTCGTATGCAGGTTACCGAACTGATCAAACAAAAACTCATCAGTGAGGATTTGATAAAAGATCCTATTGTTACTGTCCAATTTCTGAACTTTAAAGTTTCTGTGATGGGCGAAGTAGCACGTCCTGGTACATTCGATATTTCCGGCGACCGGATAACTCTGCTGGAAGCCTTGAGTATGGCAGGTGATTTGACTATTTATGGTCGTCGTGACCGTATAGCCGTTATTCGCGAAAAAGATGGTAAACGTCTCATTCTGTATCATGACCTTCGTTCTTCCGATATTTTTCAGTCTCCGTGCTACTATTTACAGCAAAATGATATTGTGTATGTAGAGCCCAACAAGGCGAAGACTGGTCAGAGCCGCATCAACTCCAATAACTCTGTGGGCGTTTGGTTGTCTGCCGTTTCGGTATTGGCGTCTATCACTTCTTTGATGGTAACTATGTTTAAATAATTCCGGATATTAAGAAAGAATCAATGAATACTGAATACAAAAACAATGATGTCCGCAAACAAGAGCCGGAAATTAATATCACCGATATTCTCCATCTTATATGGGTTAATTGGTATTGGTTTGTACTGTCTGTTTTGGTTTGTGGCGGGATCGCTTTCTTTTATTTAAAGTCTTCTTCCAAAGTATACAGTCGGAAAGCATCCGTTCTGATTCGTGACGATTCCAAAGGTGGTGGAATGAGTGAATCTGCGGCTTTTTCTGATCTGTCTCTTTTCGGTGGTAAACGTAATGTGGACAATGAAGTACTTGTCTTTCAATCCCGTCATCTGATGGAAGAGGTTGCGCGGCGTTTGCATTTGGATATGAGTTATAAGGTAAAAAATGGTTTGCGCAATGATGAACTTTATACCCATGCTCCGGTCACCGTTTCTTTTCCTGAGGCGGAGGAGCGTCAGGTTATAACGGTAGTGGTTACCCCTGTGGATTCCGTTACGGTACGTCTTTCCGGATTCTCTTTAGCTGTAGGGGGTGGGGGAGTTCATTCGGAAGAGGCTTTGGATGTACATCTGAATGATACGGTTTCTACTCCGATCGGTCCGATGGTCATTACTCCTACGTTATACTATACGGATGCCTTTTATGGTAAGCCTGTAAATGTAGTCAAATCCAATTTGGAGAGTGTTATTGAAGGGTATCGTGGCAGGTTGAAAGTATCTCTTGCCAGCAAGACGGCTACCATTATCAACCTGGTTCTGGATGATGTATCCACTGCCCGTGCAGAAGATGTTCTGAACATGCTTATTGCTGTTTATAATGAGGATGTTATCAATGATAAGAACCAGATAGCTGTGAATACTTCCAAGTTTATTAATGAACGTCTGATTATCATCGAACGTGAATTGGGTAGTGTGGATGCCAATATCGAAAGTTTTAAACGTGAAAATCAACTGACGGATATTACTTCCGAAACAGGTATGTACCTTGCTAATACGAGCCGTTACCAGCAGGAAGGTCTCAGTCTGGAGAATCAGTTGAGTATTGCCAGATACATTAAGGAGTATTTGACTGATCCTCAAAAGAATTCAGATTTGATTCCTGCCAATACCGGAATTTCAGATAACAGTGTTGAGGCTCAGATTAAGGAATATAATGATATTCTCTTGAAGCGTGACAAACTGGTGGTGGGCAGTAGTAGTAAGAATCCGATAGTGATAGATCTGAATAACTCTTTGGGTGCTATGAAGCAGACGATTATCCGTTCGGTAGATAACCTGATTGTCGGTCTGAATATCCAGTTGAAGAATATCCGTGAGCAGGAAGAACAGACCTCGAAGCGTATTGAAGCTGTACCTGCCCAGCAGAAATATGTACTTACGGTAGAGCGTCAGCAGAAAATCAAGGAAGAACTTTATCTGTATTTGTTGAATAAACGCGAAGAAAACGCTTTGACACAAGCTATTACCGAAAGCAATGCCCGTATCATAGATTCCGCTTCGGGCAGTAGTGCTCCGATAGCTCCTAAAACAATGACAATTGTCCTGGCTTCCATTGTTTTAGGGCTGGCTATCCCTGTGGGCGTATTTTGGTTGTTGAATGTGATGGATACTAAAGTTCGTACCCGTAAGGAGTTGGATGAAGTTTTGACTATTCCTTTTTTGGGTAATGTTCCCCGTCATGGCAATAATAATAAGGGTAAGGATTCGGATGGCATTGTTGTTCGTGAAAACGGTCGTGATTCTGTTTCCGAGGCTTTCCGTATCATTCGTACGAACATGGATTTTATGCGTGTGAAGTCTGAAAAGTTACAGGTGGTCATGTTTACTTCCGCCAATCCGGGTGCAGGGAAGACATTCGTATCGAGTAATCTTGCCATGAGCATCGCTCAGACAAATAAAAAAGTTGTTCTGGTTGACGTTGATATCCGTAAGGGAACATTGAGCGGTATTTTCTCTAATTCTTCCAATCGTATGGGGTTGACGCACTACCTTTCCGGCAGTACGGATAAGGTGGACGATATTGTGGGCATGAGTGAAGAGTTTGAAAAACTGGATGTTATTTTCTCCGGTCCCGTACCTCCCAATCCTGCCGAATTGTTGTTGAGTGAGCGCTTTGATCGTCTGATAGCCGAACTACGTAAACGCTATGATTATATCATTGTGGATAATGTTCCTGCAGGCATAGTAGCTGACGCTTCTATCGTAAACCGTGTGGTCGACCTAACTATTTTCGTAGTCCGTTCGGGTGTAATGGATCGTCGTCAGTTGCCTGAGTTGGAGAATATGTACCGTCAAGAACAGCTTCATAATCTGTCTGTGATACTGAATGGCGTTCCTTTGGAGCATAGGGGATATGGTTATGGATATGGTTATGGATACGGGTATGGTTACGGTTACGGTGATGAAGGTCACAAACATAAAAAAATGAAAAGGTTGAAAAAGTTTTTTTCTCACTTTCTGAAACGGTAGAAAACGGGTTTTTATTTATAATAAATATTGAATATAAACACACACACATTGCTACTTCAGATTAAGGATGTGAATTTCTTAATTTGAATCAATTGAAATGGATAGATGAAGGATAGATTATTAAAATTATTTTTTGAGTATTTTAGTAAAGGAGCATTGCCCTATTGGTTCATACTTTTTATTGATTCCTCTGTAGTTGTTGGAGCAGGATTGTTTGCTCAAGTGCTTCATGTCAACTCTTCTGATATTTTTGCAAACTTCTTTGGTATTACAGTCTCACTGTGCTGTTACTTGTTGGCCTATTTGATTGGCTTCAGGATAATGCATACTTATAGTAGTATCATTCGTTACTCGTCGTTCGTAGACCTTTACCGTATTGCAATGGCTAACTTTATTGGCGTGACAATTGTGGCTTTTGTCCGACTATTCATTCCGATTGATCAAGTGTTAGTATCACTTTCATGGCAAGTACTGCTTATTAGTTTTATTGTGGGGACAGCTGGAATGTGGGGTTTACGTATCTTAGTAAAATATGTATTTGATATATGCTTTGTAAGTGCTTCGGCGCAGAAAGTATTCATTTATGGTGTAAAAGAAGGAGGGATAGCACTGGCTAGGAGCATTCACTCGCAAGGATCACAGTTTGTTGTTGCTGGTTTTGTGAGTGACGATTCTAAAGATTGGCAACACATATTGATGGGTACCAAGATTTATCCCAATAACGGGAATCTTGTAGCCAAGATGCGACAGAAAGGTGCCACTGTATTGATGGTTTCACCTTTGAAGACAGAATGTCTACGCGATAACCGACAAATGATTGACTCATTGGCCGAAGCCGGAGTAAAAATCATGGTTCACTCGAGCCAGGAATGGGATGGAAAAAGTGACCTGCGCCATACACAACTCAAGGAGATTGACATTGAAGATCTCCTGCCTCGTAATCAGATTGAGGTTGATCTCGATGCGATCGGTAAGATTCTTACAGGTAAATGTGTTATGATTACCGGTGCTGCCGGTTCCATTGGTGGTGAAATTGTCCGTCAGGTAGCTTCTTTCAAGCCTTCACAGTTAGTGCTTATAGATCAGGCTGAGACTCCATTGCATGATATCCGTTTGATGATGAAACGTAAATTTGCCGATATCCCTGCTCTTACACTTACCGCCAGTATAGGTCATAAATTACACATGGAGGTTGTGTTCAGGGAGTATAAGCCGGATTATGTATTCCATGCCGCTGCTTACAAACACGTGCCAATGATGGAGGATAATCCTGGCGAAGCTGTTGCCAATAACATAGATGGCACACGTATTATAGCTGATCTTGCCGTTAAATATGGTACCAAAAAATTTGTAATGGTAAGTACCGACAAGGCAGTTAATCCCACTAATGTCATGGGGTGTTCAAAACGTATTTGCGAGATGTACTGTCAGAGCCTTAACAAAGCTATTATCGATGGGAGGATAAAAGGCTGCACCCAATTTGTAACCACTCGTTTCGGCAATGTTCTTGGTTCAAATGGTTCAGTCATCCCTATTTTTAAGGAGCAGATAAAGAACGGTGGCCCTGTAACTGTTACTCACCCCGATATTATACGTTACTTTATGCTTATTCCTGAAGCTTGCCGTCTTGTTTTGCAAGCGGGTTCTATGGGTAACGGTGGTGAAATCTTTGTCTTTGATATGGGTAAACCGGTGAGAATCGCTGATCTTGCAAAACGAATGATTCTACTTTCTGGTGCGCAGGATGTACAAATCAAATATACTGGTTTGCGCGATGGTGAGAAACTCTACGAAGAACTTCTAAACAAAGAAGAGAATACCAAACCGTCCTCACATCCTAAAATAAAACTTGCTACTGTACGTGAACTTGGATATGAGGAAGTTAGTGAGCAGATAAACAAATTAGTTGAAATTACCAAAAACAGTTATAATGACATGGATATTGTTCGCCAGATGAAGGTGCTCGTTCCTGAGTTTAAAAGTAAGCACTCAAAATATGAGGTGCTGGATAAATGAAGTCTGGGATTAAAAAAATATAAATATATGAGTGTATTTAAAGATAAAGTCCTGTTGATTACAGGTGGTACAGGAAGTTTTGGTAATGCTGTATTGCGCCGTTTTTTAGAAAGCGATATCAAAGAGATTCGTATCTTTTCACGAGACGAGAAAAAACAAGATGACATGCGGCATGCCCTCCAGAATCCTAAAGTTAAGTTTTATATTGGTAACGTGCGTGAAAAACAGTCGGTTGACATTGCTATGCGTGGTGTTGATTATGTTTTCGCTGCTGCAGCTCTGAAGCAGGTTCCTTCCTGTGAGTTCTTCCCCATTGAGGCAGTCCGAACCAACGTAGAAGGTACTAACAATGTACTTCTCTCAGCAATAGGACATGGTGTGAAGAATGTAGTTGTCCTCTCAACCGACAAGGCTGCCTATCCTATCAATGCAATGGGTATCTCCAAGGCTATGATGGAGAAGGTTGCCATAGCCAAAGGGCGTGAGCTTGGTGAGGATGCACAGACTACCATCTGTTGTACACGTTATGGTAATGTAATGGCCAGTCGCGGTTCTGTAATTCCTCTTTGGGTGGAACAGATGGTACAAGGTAAGCCCATCACTATTACAGACCCTAACATGACCCGTTTCATGATGACACTCGACGATGCAGTAGACCTCGTGATCTATGCTTTCACTCATGGACACAATGGTGACCTCTTCGTACAGAAAGCACCTGCCGCCACATTGGATGTTCTTGCAGAAGCTTTGAAGCAAATCTATTCTAAGGTAGATTCTAAATACGGTGAGACAGAAGTTAAGGTCATCGGTACTCGTCACGGTGAGAAACTTTATGAGACTCTTGTTACTCGTGAAGAAATGGCCAAGGCTATTGATTGTGGCAACTACTATCGCATCCCTTGTGATACTCGTGACCTTAACTATGACAAGTTCTTTGTGGAAGGTAACGAAAAGGTATCAACAATTGAAGACTATCATTCGCACAATACCGCACGTTTGGATGTTGAGGGCATGAAGGAGCAGCTCATGCGTCTGCGATTCATTCAGGAAGATCTTGGTCTTATCGAACGTGCAAAGTCTAAAGAAATTCGTTCTGAATAATGAATATACTTGTAACAGGCGCAAAAGGATTTGTGGGAAAGAACCTTTGTTCCGAGCTCTATAACATCAAAGATGGTAAAACTCATTGTTATGGCGCGCTTACCATCGATGCTGTCTATGAATATGATATAGACAGTAGCCTTGAAAAGTTGGACACCTACTGTTCGGACTGTGACTTTGTCTTCAATCTTGCAGGTGTGAATCGCCCTAAAGACCAGTCTGAGTTTATGACTGGTAACTTTGGTTTTGCATCAACGTTACTTGATACTTTGAAGGCCCACAAGAATAACTGTCCTGTGATGCTTTCTTCCAGTATTCAGGCTACATTGATTGGTCGTTATGGCACAAGCGATTACGGTAAAAGTAAGCTGGCAGGTGAAGAATTATTCTTTGAGTACGGCAAGGAGGTAGGTGCAAAGGTCTTGGTGTACCGTTTCCCTAACCTCTTCGGTAAGTGGTGCCGTCCTAACTACAACAGTGTGGTTGCTACCTTTTGTAACAACATTGCCAACGACCTTCCTATACAGGTAAACGATTCATCTGTTGAATTGGAGTTACTTTATATAGATGATCTTGTACACGAGATGATAAATGCGCTGAAAGGCGAAGAACACCACTGCGAGTTTGATGGTATAGAGACCGTGTTGAAAGCCGATGGCCGCTACTGTGCCGTACCTACCACTTACAAGGTAACCCTTGGTGAGATTGTTTCTTTGCTAAAGTCCTTCAATGTACAACCTCAGACACTGATAATGCCTGAGATTCCTGAAAATTCATTCGCCAAGAAACTTTATAGCACTTTCCTGAGTTACTTCCCCGCGGAGAAGGCAATCTTCCCGTTGAAGATGAGTGTTGATGATCGCGGCAGTTTCACTGAATTGTTGAAAACCGTTAATTGCGGTCAGTTCAGTGTGAACATCAGCAAGCCTGGTATCACTAAGGGTCAACACTGGCACCATACGAAATGGGAGTTCTTTATTGTGGTAAGCGGTAAAGCCCTTATCCAACAGCGCAAAGTAGGAACAGACGAAGTGCTTAACTTCGAGGTTAGCGGTGGTAAAATAGAGGCTGTGCACATGTTGCCTGGCTATACTCATAATATAATTAACCTCTCTGATACAGAGAACTTGATAACTTTGATGTGGGCAAATGAATCTTTTGACCCCAATAACCCTGATACTTATTTCTTATCAGTAGAATAAATAAGAAAACAGAAATGGCAGACATAAAGACAAACTATAGCGACGTAAAATTTGCAGACAATGGCAAGTTGAAACTTTTGATTATTGTTGGCACCCGTCCCGAGATTATCCGCCTTGCAGCAGTTATCAACAAGTGTCGTAAATATTTTGATACTGTATTGGCACATACCGGACAAAATTATGATTACAACCTCAACGGCGTATTTTTCAAGGATTTGAAGTTGACTGCTCCTGAGGTTTATATGGATGCAGTGGGTGATGACCTGGGGGCAACTGTGGGTAATATCATTAATTGTTCTTATAAGTTGATGAATGCTATCAAGCCCGATGCGTTACTTATCCTTGGTGACACCAATTCTTGTCTTAGTGCCATCGCTGCCAAGCGTTTGCATATACCTATTTTCCACATGGAGGCGGGTAACCGTTGCAAGGACGAATGTTTACCGGAGGAGACCAACCGTCGTATCGTAGACATCATTAGCGATGTGAACTTAGCTTATTCAGAGCACGCGAGAAGGTATCTGCACGAATGTGGGCTTCCCAAAGAACGCACTTACGTCACTGGTTCACCGATGGCTGAGGTATTGCATGCTAATCTTGCTGACATTGAGGCCAGTGATATTCACCAGCGTCTTGGATTGAAGAAAGGAAAGTACATCCTGCTCTCTGCACACCGGGAAGAGAACATTGACACAGAGAAAAATTTCCTTTCTCTGTTTAATGCCATCAACGCTATTGCCGAGAAGTACGATATGCCCATCCTCTACAGTTGTCATCCCCGCTCACGTAACCGCATAGAAAAGAGTGGGTTCAGGCTGGATAAGCGTGTCATCCAACACGAACCCCTTGGCTTCCATGATTACAACTGCTTGCAGATGAATGCTGCCGCTGTAATCAGTGACTCAGGTACACTACCTGAAGAGTCTTCATTCTTCACCAGCGTTGGCCATCCTTTCCCAGCTATTTGCATCCGTACAAGCACCGAGCGTCCAGAATCCTTGGATAAGGCTGGTTTCATCCTCGCAGGTATTGACGAGGCATCTCTGCTCCAGGCGATTGATATCGCCATTGCTATGAATGCCGAGGGTGATTATGGTATTCCCGTTCCCGTATATGTGGAGGATGTTGCCAACAAGGTTGTGAAAATTATTCAGAGTTACACGGGTGTAGTTAACAAAATGGTTTGGAGAAAGAACTAGTGATATAACATTATATATATAATCCTATTTGGCATTAAAGAGGTTGAAAATGGGGATGAGTAAATAAATTTGGGAAAGATATATCAATATTATGATTTTGACATATATGGTATGTCCTAAAAAAGACATTATGTGTCACATGTAAAATCAGGACGCTAACAAAATAATGAATATAAGTAATCTGTTTAAGGGTAGACAGAAAACAGTACAGGATACAGGGCTCTATTTATTGGCTTCTATAATCCCTATGATGCTGTTAATAGCTGTCAATCCATTTCTATCAAAGGGATTATCGCCATTTGATTATGCTATTATTGGCTATTTATCCTCGTTTGCTGCCATTGAGACTCCATTGATTCAATTTTTTGTTATGCGTTATTTTTTGTCCAATTATTATAGGATTGGATTTGAAGAACGTAGAAAAATTAAAACAGTAGTAGTTCAGTTACTGATTGTTTTTTCGTTTTTAATGGCCATAATAGTAGGAGGAGGTATCTGTTGTTATCATTATCTTTTTAATAGGGATTCAACTATACCATTATTCCCTTTTCTCATTTTCTCAGTTAGTACCATTTGGATTGGTGGATTATATAGTTTTCAGTTAGCTGAATACAGAATAGAAAGGCGGACTAAAGAATATTGCATTTATTGCGTTACTAATGGTATTTTTAAAGTTGTACTTATTTTTCTTTGTGTTGTATGTTTGAAGCAAGGTGCATGGGGATATGAATTTGCTACGTTCTTGTCTGCTTTTGTTTTTTTTGTAATAACGTTTTATCGTTTTAGAGAATATATTTTTCAGAGATTAGATGGAAAATTGGTAAAACAAATACTTATATTTTGTTGGCCTTTAGCGTTAGCTGGATGTTTGGAATTTTTTACAGATGGTTATAGCCGAGTTCTTGTAGAACGAGTGGGTAATAATGAAGAATATGGCATATATTGTGTAGGTAATCAGTTTGCAAAGTATATAAACATCTTTACTATGACCTTGTATTCTACATTTAATCCTGATTTGTATGAGTCCGTGGCAAATCATAATAAAAAGAAATTGCTTAAGGTTTGTGGTGTTATATTTGGTGCAGAAATAGTTGTTGTACTAGTGTATATTATTTTGGCTCCCTTTGTAATTGACATTTTAACAGCAGGTAGGTATGTGGAATCTGTTCACTATTCGCAAATCCTAGCAGTAGCACAAATTTTTGTTATAGGATTCTATCTGATGAATGACATTACCATAGCTGCAGGTTTTTCAAAAGTTGTATTATCCACTAAAATAATAGCAAGTACTGTTTCAATATTTATATTGGGATATATAGTAAGTAAGTGGGAGTTTTATGGTGCTGCGTATGGACAAATATTAATGTTTATCGTGTTCATCTTTGTTAATTTCGTTTGTTTTATTTGGAAAATAAAATATAAATAATACTTCATTGTATGGATACTGAACTTACAACTCCGGTTTTATTATTGGTGTTTAATAGACCAGAAAAAACTAAAATTATTTTTGATACGATACGCTCTGTACGTCCTACAAAACTTTATGTCGCAGCAGACGCTCCAAGAGAAGGACGATTTAATGAACGTGCATTATGTGAGCAAGTGAGAAGTGTGGTAAAAAATGTTGATTGGAAGTGTGAAGCTCATTACTTGTTTCACGACAAAAATTTAGGTTGTGCTTTAAGTGGTGTGACTGCTTGGAATTGGATTTTCGAGCATGAGGATAGAATGATTTTTTTGGAAGATGATGGTTTGCCAACCAAATCGTTTTTTTTCTATTGTCAGGACTTATTGGAAAGGTACAAAGATGATGATCGTATCGGATACATTGGAGGTGTAAATTTTGGTCAGCATTATGGTGATGCCTCCTATTACTATTCGCGTATTCCTGCATCAACCTATGGAATGGCTACATGGAAACGCACTCAGCAGAAATATGAGTTTGGATTGGAAAGCTATTATGTTGTTGCAAAAACTAAAGAATTTAAATCTAATTTTAATGGTTGGTTTGAAAGAATATGGTATACAAAAAAAATAGAAAGATATTTATTAGAAAAAAGAAGGGGGAAGATTAGTAATAGCTATGATATTCAAATGTTATTCATGTCGTTTAAGTATGGCTTGTATAATATATATCCTCAGGTGAATATGGTTTCAAATATAGGTTTTGATACTGAGGCAACAAATTATGATCCTAACTATGATGGAGGTATGGCCAAAGATTTTGCAAACAGGCCAACGTATGAGATAGAAACAATAAATTATAATGATACTGTTTACATAGACAAACAGTTTGAAGATCGTATGTTCAGGCAAAGAGGGCTTTTTAATAGAAGCTATTGTTGGGCATTAAAAGATTTGTTTGTTTACTCTTATTTACGCCAGATACCATTTATGTATATGATTGGTAAATGGTTAAGAAAGTTTGTTCATTAATGAAGATTGTTCAAATTAATGCCACTTGTGGAACTGGAAGTACAGGCAAAATCTGTGTAGCAGTTAGTGAATTACTTGCCAAACAAAGAATAGAGAATTATATATTATATTCTTCTGGAAATAGTGAATACTCGTTGGGCATTAAATATACAACAGATGAGTATTTAAAAAGGCAAGCTCTTAAATCGCGCATTTTAGGTAATTGTGGCTTTAATTCTAAACAGGCTACAAAACATCTTATTGAGGAAATTGACAGAATCGCTCCGAATATTGTTCATTTGCATAATTTACATAGCCATAATTGTAATTTAATTATGCTATTTGATTATTTCAGAATGAAGAGGCTCAAATTGTTTTGGACTTTTCATGATTGTTGGGCGTTTACCGGATATTGTTCTCACTTTGTTATTGCGAAATGTGATAAATGGAAGACTGGTTGCAACCATTGTCCACAATATAAGACATCAAGTTGGTTCTTTGATAGAAGCAGTGAGATGTATAGTCGTAAAAAACATTTGATAGAAGGGGTGGATTTGACAATTATTACCCCCTCTCAATGGCTTGCAAATTTAGTGAAGCAGTCGTTTTTTAAGAACTGTCCGGTCAATGTTATTAATAATGGTATTAATTTGGATATTTTTAAGCCCACTCCGAGTGATTTCAGAGAAAGGTATGGACTGAATAATAAGAAAATAGTTTTGGGGGTATCATTTGGGTGGGGATATAGCAAAGGCTTGGATGTATTTATAGAGCTTTCAAGGGTGCTATCCAATGATTATTCCCTCATTCTTGTTGGAACAAATCGGGAGACTGACAAACAGTTACCTTCAAACGTGATTTCCATTCATAGAACAGTAAATCAGCTTGAGCTGGCTCAAATATATTCAGCAGCTGATGTTTTTGTGAATGCTACTCGGCAAGATACATTTCCGACCGTTAATATGGAAGCTATTGCATGCGGTACTCCTGTAGTAACGTTTAGGACTGGAGGTAGTCCTGAAATTGTGAATGAGCAAACGGGTGTTGTTGTGGAATGTGACGATGTTCAAGCGTTGAAAAAGCATATAGTGACAATTTGCAATAAACAATTGTTATCAAACGAGAAAATTATAGAAGTTTCTAAAGTGTTTTCCCAAGACCTGCGTTTTGAAGAATATGTCTCATTATATCATTAAATAATAGTCATGAATATCTTGAAAAAAATCATATACTTTAATATTGTGCCTTTGGTAGGATTTCTCAATAATAATAAAAACAAATTTATTAATGTCATATACTATCACGATATTGTAAGAGGTAAAGGCTTTGGTAGTCAGCAGACAAATGTAAATACATTTAAAACTCAGATGCAATATCTTCATGATTATGGATATGTAACCTATACTTTTGATGAGTTAGAGAACCCTGTGAATTTGAAGTTTCATAAAAAGCATGTACTTATAGCCTTTGATGATGGCTGGATTTCAAATTATACTGAAATTTTTGAATTTATGAGATCTCTTGGGATAAAATACAATGTTTACTTAACAATGGGTAAGATTGGAGTTGATGTCAATTATCTTAATTGGGCTCAAGTGAGAGAAATGCATGATAGTGGCTATGTTGGTTTTGGAGCACACACCTATACGCATCCGTCTATGAGAGATATTTCTTCTATTGATGTAAATCTGGAGATCGTAGAGTCTGATAAGAGATTTAAGAAGGAACTTGGTTATGAACCACATGATTTCTGTTATCCTTTTGGTTATTTTTCTGAAGTATCTAATGATTATCTTGTAAAATGCAGTAACTATACTAGAATATATACTTCCCAAATGAGTTACTCATATCTAAAAGATGGGAATATAATATTTGGTAGAAATTCAATTGTAAACGAGGAACCCTTTAGGGTTTTTAAAAATAAATTGAAGGGATATTATAACGTGTTTAATTCGCTGACAAAATTGAAATTATACCAAAACAAATAGAACCATTAATGAAAAATATTCTATTTTTTTGTACACGTTATCCTGGCTTAGGTGGTATTGAAAAAGTGACAGAATATCTTGCAAATGAATTGTCATCAGGATATAATGTTTCCATTTTCTCAGCATCTCCTTTGGTGGATGAAAGTTTGCTACAAAAACTTAATTCGTCTGTTGATTATTTTTATAGTAGAACAAGTCTAAAAGAGGACATCCTACATGTACTTGATGAGGGTAGAATAGATTTTTTTATATATCAAGATAGCTATTATAATAGAGAGAATGAGGTCCTTGCTGCCATCAAAAATGCTAAAAAGAAACCAGTATTAATTGTCGTTGAACATAATACACCTGACTGTTATTTAATTAGTAACAAACTATCGTCATGTAATTTAGTGTTGAAAAGGATTAAGCGACTGGGAATAATGGTCTATACAATGTATAGACATAGAAAAATGTACAGAATGGCAGATAAGTATGTATTGCTTTCTAAACGCTTTGTTCCAATTTTTAAGAAAATTACTTTTATAAGAAATCCGAAAAAATTGATGTGGATAAATAATCCAACCACATGTGATATTCCTATTGAGATTGATTTTAAATCAAAAGAGAAATTGTGTGTTTTTTCAGGGCGTTTAGTCCCTCAAAAGGGGATACATTTATTGTTGGAAATTTGGAATCGCGTCTCCAAATTACATCCAGATTGGAAACTTAAAATTTTAGGTGATGGTGAGAAACGAGAGTGGATGGAACAATATGTAGTGAATAATAATCTACAAAATACGGTTACATTTGAAGGATTTCAAGTTAATGTGGAAGGTTATTATAAAAGGGCGTCCATTCTTACAATGACAAGTATATACGAGGGATGGTTGTTAAGTCTTTGTGAATCAATGCAATATGGGTGTCTTCCAATGCTGTTCGCTTCGTACCAAGCAGCTTATGATATTGTTGATAATGGCTACAATGGCATCTTAGTGGATGCTTTTGACATAGAAAAATATGTTAATCAGTTAGATACTTTGATGACCGATTCCAATAAATTGAGAAAGATGCAAATAGCAGCAATTGATAAGGCGTCTCATTTTTATATTCAAAACATAGGAGATAAATGGCGCAAATTGTTAAATACGTTTGAATCATAAATTAGTAAAATGGAAAAAGATAATATTGTAGTAAGAAAAGTTGAGGCTAATGATTTTGATAATCTTGTTAGACTCTATAATGAGGTTTGGCCGGCAAAGGTTGGTGAGAATGAGGCAGATCACTACAAAATATGGGCTACAAAGGCCGGATTTGTTTTAAAAGAATCTACCGGTGTTAGTTATTTAGCTGAAAAGGATGGTAAAATTGTAGGAAGCCGTACATCTTTTTTTGTAAATGCTTATTATGGAAATAGAAAATTAACTTGTGTTCAATTTGCTGATTCATGTGTAGCTAAAGAATGTAGAGGTAAACATCTTTTTTTAAGACTGAATGAGGCTTTTTTGAATTCATTTTTTAATGATAAAAAGGGGGAGCTTATTTATAATATTAGTGTAGAAGCTTCGCGTAAAGCATATGAAAAGCTTGGTTGGGTATACATTAAATCGCTTACTGGTTTTAGAAAATATACGTCCCCACTAAAAACATTATGGAAGTTGCGTTTTAATATCAAGAAACTGTCTGGGGCTCCAATATGGGATACAGAGACAATTGTAACTCCAATAGACGAAAAACTTTTGGAAGTACGCGAAACTGAAATGCTGAAGTATGAGAATATTCACATTAAATACGACAATGAGACATTTCAGTGGAGAATGAAATCAAAGAATGGTATTAAGATGTGGAATAGAGATGGTTTGGGTTGCATTGTATATAAATATGGTAAAAAATTACATGGTACAACTGTTGTATTTATTGGAGAAGTTTTCCTTTATAATTATACAAGAGAGGATTTTAAGACCTTGTTAAGTGCTTTTCTCAAAGATATAAAACCTGAAATAGTTCTGGCGGATGTCGCCTTGGGACATCCATTGTTTAATTTTTACAAAGGTTTCGGTTTTAAAGTTTCCAAAGAATTCGTAAATCATGGAGTAAAGGTTTTGTCTGACGAAATGAAACATATTTGCTTAAATCCTGAGAATTGGGCTATTTCATTTATGGATATTGATACCTTTTAAAGTTTAAATAAAGTTTTTTGATTACTGAATGCAATTACTAAAAACATATATAATAACAGGTAGGGATAAGTTTTTTTTGGTAGTATATTCTTTATTCGCAGCTTTCATCCTTGTACCTTTTGTGTCGGATATTACGCCCTTAAATAGTCAGATTGTAGACTTGGCTGTTTTTGTAACTTGTATTCTGTTATATCCGAGAGCTTATGGTAATAGGTTAATGTTGTGGACATTTGCGTATTTCATGGTGCTATTTCTGTTTGTTATTTCAGGGAATGATATTACTATAGGGATTGGAAAAGTTGCGCCGTCAAAGAAGTTACTCATTGAGCTTGCATGGTTGTTACCTTCAATTTGTGTAGTAAGTATTCTTCGTTATAAAGATAATTTGAAATTATATTATTATGTCGCTATTATTTCGGTATCTTTATACATCATTTCTTTTTTATCGGTTCTTCCAATTATCATGGAGTATGATATGAGGGTTATTGCTATACAGGAAGAAGCGGGAGTATCCATACATGGTATTCCCAGTTATACTTTGATGCATGCTTTTGCTATATCTTTA
The DNA here is from genome assembly GCF_949740115.1 of Bacteroides sp. 41_26. Lineage (NCBI taxonomy): Bacteria > Pseudomonadati > Bacteroidota > Bacteroidia > Bacteroidales > Bacteroidaceae > Bacteroides > Bacteroides sp. 41_26. The sequence goes on along the minus strand of NZ_CATJGZ010000086.1, from coordinate 10,044 downwards.
CCTGCTGCATTTATGTCATGTAAGGCATTTATTGGTAAACAAAGACTGGTTATGTTAGCGTTAGCTGTATGTAACATTATTCTTGTTGTAAATACAAATATTACTACTTCAATAGTAGCTTTGTTGATATGTATCATTTTCTTTCTCTCGTATGGTGGAACTCAAGGCTTTAATTTCTTTCGTTTGGCAATATTGTCAATATGTATATTTGTAATATGGAATTTGGGGCTTGTAGAGATATTTTTGAATTATATGTCCGGATGGTTTGAAGGCACTGCTGTCCAACCCAAAATAGAGTCTTTCATTGCAGTATATCAGAGTGGAGATTTGGCTGCTGATGAAACTGGTTCTATTTCTGGCCGTGAAACTCTACATGCGATATCTATAGACTCTTTCTTATCAAATATTTTTTTGGGTGGTGGTCAAGTTGGGGGGCACTCAGCAATTCTTGATAGATTAGGTGGAATGGGGTTGTTTTGTGGAATACCATTTATTATGATTCTTATTAGTCAAATTGTAATTTGGAAAAAAAAGATCTATGACCATTTAGCACTCATGTATTACTATTTGGGTGTATTAGTTGCTTGTATATTTCTTTATACCAAGGGCTTATTTGGGGAGCAGGGATGGTTTATGATTTCGATATTTGTACCAGTCGTGATATATGTTTGTAGTTTAAAGAAATCATGATTGAGTTACAAACAATATAAGCTCGTATAGATATTGATTTATATAGTTGTAATATTTACTAATGTATTATGGCAAGAATATTAGTAACTTCAATTCCTGCATGGAGTAAAAGTACGGGATATGATTCTTTTAGCACTCTTTTTGAGGGTAATAGAGAACATGAGATAGCTAACTTATACATGCGCGCTGAATTACCTGATTCTGAAGTGTGCTCTCAATATTTCAGAATATTAGAGGGAAAGGTGGTAAAAAGCGTTTTCTGGCGTAATATCACAACCGGCTCTTGTGTAACAGTGCAGTCTGCAAATGATGGTAATGCAGAATTGAAGGCTGAAAAGAAAAGATATGCTTATTTCTCAAAAAATAGAAATTCCATTTTTTTATTAGGAAGGGAACTTGCATGGAAAATGGGTAATTGGAAAAGTAATGAATTAAAGGCCTTTTTGGGAGATTACCACCCTGATATACTAGTTTTCCCTATTGAGAGCTATATTTATTTTAACCGTATAAATGAATTTATAATAGATTATTGTAAGCCTAAGCGTGTTATAGGAATATTATGGGATGATAATTTTACATATAAGCAGAATAATAAAATCTCGTATAAGATTGGGCGGTTCTTTACACGTCGTTCTGTGAAAAGATTAGTAAAAAAATGTGATGAAATATTGACTGTCTGTCCTAAGATGAAGAAGGAATGTGATAGTGAGTTTGGAATCAATTCTACTATTGTCACAAAACCTATCATATCGTTGCCATCGTCTTTAAAACCTTACACTCCTACAACTCCACTCCGGCTCATTTACACTGGCAAACTGAACATTGGTCGCGACAAAGCGATAATGGCTATTGTGCGTGCATTGAAGATTATAAACCAGAATGGGTGTAAAGCCTATATTGATATTTATACACAGACCGACCTTACGGATGAACAGGTAAGGCTACTTACTGTTTACGGAACAAGTTTCCTGAAAGGAGTAATCCCTCAGAACCAAGTTAAAGAGGAACAGGCTAAATCTGATATCTTAGTTTTTGTGGAAGATATTTATGACAAACATAATAAAACAGCAAGGTTGTCTTTTTCCACAAAAATTACAGACTATCTGAGCCAGGGCCGCTGCATATTGGCTATCGGTCCCTCTGATATCGCATCTATTGAATATTTTTCAGAAGAAAAGGCTGCTATTGTATGTAATGTTGAAGATGAGATATTGAAAGCTTTGCAAAGAGTTGTAGATTCTTCTGAACTTTTGACAGAGTATGCAGTGAATGCCCGTTTGTGTGGTGAACGTAATCATAGCATGTTGCATATAAAGACCCTTTTTATGGAAAAATTGTTAGGCGAAAGTTTGTGATTATAGTGTAAATTTTATCGAAATATATGTACATGGTAAATAATGTAATTTGAGTGTATGGTAGCACGAAGTAAACCACATAATATATTACAAATAATTAATTTGGCAAGTAGTGCCAGGAACTTTATTGGTGGCCAGTTTATGTATCTAAGGCAAAATGGGTATAACATGCATCTGATTTGTAGTCCAGATAAGATGATGGATGAATATGCAGCGATTAATCAGATAAAATACTATCCAATTCAATTAGCAAGAACTCTGTCACCGTGGAATGATTTTAAGGCTTTCGTGAAGATATGTAAATACATCAGGTCTAATAACATCGATACCGTGATTACGCATCAGGCAAAAGCGAGACTGCTGGGGACTACGGCTGCGTATCTAATGCATGTCCCGAATAGGATAATTTTCGCTCATGGAGTATTGTTTGAGACACTTCGAGGATTAAAGCGTGAACTCGTTATTCTGATGGACAAAATAGTTGCAGCTATGGCTCATAAAACAGTTTGTGTGAGTCAATCAGTTGCCAGAATACGACAGGCGTATAAGATAGAGAATGTGTCACAGGAGTTTTTCTTAGGGGCGGGAACGTGTGGAGGAATTGATACTCAGAATCTATTTAATCCAGATAGGTTAGTAGAATCCGAACAGGAGTTGTTGAAAAACGAATTAGGGATAAAGAACGGAGATTTTATTATTGGCTTCTGTGGTCGACTGGTACGAGATAAAGGGATCAAAGAATTGGTTGATGCCTTTAAGTTAATAAAACAGAGGTATGCTGATTCAAGTAACATTAAATTGTTCGTTATCGGAAATGGGGAGGTTCGTGATAGTATCAGTATGGAACTTATGGATTATATCAATAATAGAGTCGATATCATCCATGTGGATCGAGTAGAGTATACTAATATATATAAGTATTTTGCTTTGTTTAGCGTGATGGTGTTACCGTCTTACCGGGAAGGTTTCGGAATGGTGACTATTGAATGTGCCGCAATGGGAGTTCCTGCCATTGTTTCGAAATCAACAGGTTGTATTGATTCTATTGAAGAAAATAAGACTGGTATATATTGTGATATTACAGCTGAATCTATAGCAAAGCAGATAGATTATATGATAGCTAACCCTAGGATAAGAAAAGAAATGGGTGAGTATGCTAGAAAAATTGTAGTTGAATTGTATGATTCGTCAGTAGTGTGGCCACATGTAATAAAAGTAATAGAAGCATAAAAATATGGAGACGAAAAAGTTTTCGTTAACCTATAGACTATTGCGTGGTATAGGTTTTAATTATTCAGAAGAAGAATATGGGCAAGTTTCATTGTGTGCTGTTATTTACCGTGTATGTAAAACATACCGTGATACCTTTTTAATAAAATATGTGATGGACTCTTGGTTGCTTTCACCGCTGCTTCCAAGGAAAATACGCCCTTGGATTTTGAGGAGAGTTGGTTGCCATGTTGGCAAAAATGTATTCGTTGGTGACCACGTCTGGATTGATTCAGGACATGCGGATCATATATATATAGAAGATCATGCTCATATTGCCGCAAGTTGTAGATTGCTATGCCATCAACGTAACTTGAGTAATTATTGCGTTGGTGACGATTATGCTAAACTGGGTTATCGTTTAGGAGAAATTCATCTTAAAAAAGGTAGTCTTATAGGAATGGAAACTTTTGTGATGCCTGGTGTTACAATAGGTGATGGTGCCATTGTAGGTGCTGGCTCTTTGGTCACAAAAGATGTTCCGGCTTGGACCATCGCCACAGGAAGACCAGCAAAGGTTGTAAAAGAAATACCTAAAAGAGAAGAATAAGATGAACGTATTATCATATGATATAGAAGAGTGGTATATTGAAAAGAAGTTCAATGGTGGGCGTAAAGAAAAATATATGGAGTATGATGTATACTTGCATCGCATTCTCGATTTACTCGATAAACACAGTATAAAGGCTACATTTTTTTGTGTTGGAGGTATTGCCATTGATTTTCCCTATGTTGTTAAGGAGATAGCACAACGTGGACACGATATTGGTTGTCATTCTAATGAACATATTTGGCTCACTAAAATGACTCCCATTCAATTACAGGAAGACACAAAGGCGGCTATTGCCGCTTTGGAAAATTGTTGTGGTAAAAAGGTGGTAAGTTATCGCGCTCCTGCCTTTTCTATAGGTGAAGACAATAAATGGGCTCTTGAAATTCTTGCTGAGTGTGGTATTGAACGAGACTCGTCACTTTTTCCTGCAAAACGCGATTTCGGAGGATTTGATGGATTTCCCACAACAAATCCTTCAATAATAGAATATAATGACGTTAGAATAAAGGAATTTCCAATAATGCTTACTCCTATTATTAGTAAGCAAATAGCCTATTCCGGTGGAGGGTATTTTCGTTTCTTTCCATATTGGTTTATAACGAGCAATATGAAAAATAATAATTATAACATATGTTACTTTCATATTGGAGATCTCATTTACAGCCAAAATCATATGATGACACGAAATGAATATGAAATTTATTTTCAAGAGAAGGGCTCTTGCTTCAATCGCTTGAAGCGGCATTTTAAGTCTACTGTTGGAACCAAGGGAGCTTTTGGAAAAATGGAAAAACTTATAGGTCAGTACGATTTTGTAAACTTGGCACAAGCTGATAATGATATTGATTGGAGCAAAATAAACATTGTTAAGTTATAGATATTATACAATAGAATAAGCTTGAAATATTTTACATTGAGTATTATATTATTATAACATATTCAGATTAATCCTATGTATAAACATCTTTTTAAAAGGCTTATTGACTTCTGCATTGCTTTTATAACGTTGAGCATTTTATTTATTCCGTTGGTTATCATAACCCTGTGGTTACACTTTGCAAATAAAGGTGCCGGGGTATTTTTCTTCCAAGAGCGTCCCGGCAAAGACAGTAAGATTTTTAAGATTGTAAAGTTCAAAACCATGACCGACGAGTGTGATGCCAACGGCAATCTTCTGCCCGATGAGATGCGGTTAACGAAAGTTGGAAAATTTGTGCGTTCTACAAGTATTGATGAATTACCGCAGTTTTGGAATGTGTTGGTTGGCGACATGTCGTTAATTGGTCCTCGTCCATTGCTGGTGCAATATTTACCTTTGTATAGCCAGGAGCAGGCTCGTCGTCACGAAGTGCGTCCCGGAATCTCTGGCTGGGCGCAGTGTCATGGTCGCAATTCGTTGTCATGGAACGAGAAATTTGCCTTGGATGTGTGGTATGTTGATCACTGTACATTAATAACAGATATTAAAGTGATTTTCATAACAATCAAAAAGGTACTTGTTCGCGACGGAATTTCACAAGAAGGCAACGCCACAATGGAACCTTTTAACGGAAATAACTAATGTATTTATATGGAGCAAGTGGTCATGCCAAAGTGATCATTGATATTATAAAAGCACAAGGTGGAGTAGTTGAAGGCTTGGTGGACGATAACCCCAACCTTAAAGAATTAAGTGGTACTCCAATCTTGCATGATGCCACTGGGTTGTCTCCTTTTATTATCAGTATTGGTAACTGTAAGATTCGTAAGATAATTGCAGAACGGCTTAATTGTAAATTTACTATGGCAATTCATCCCACAGCAATCATTTCGTCTACTGCCATAATTGGAGAGGGTTCTGTGATAATGCAAGGTGCTATTATCCAAACAGAAGTAAAGATTGGTAAGCATTGCATCGTCAATACGAAGGCCAGTATAGATCATGAGTGTGTGATTGGTGATTACGTTCATATAGCACCTGGTTGCACGATTAGCGGTGATGTACATGTGGGGGAAGGAACCTGGGTTGGCGTTGGTTCGACCATTATTCAAGGTGTTAGAATCGGCAAAAACTGTTTTATTGGTGCCGGTAGTGTGGTAGTTAAAGATATTCCAGATAATTGTAAGGCATATGGTGTGCCTTGTAAAATCATACTAGAAACAACAAAATAAAATATAAACAATGGCTTACGTTCCTAAAAAGACGATTTATCTCTGCCTTGCCCACATGAGTGAAGAGGGCATTGAGCAGAAATTTGTGAAAGAGGCGTTCGATACCAACTGGGTGGTACCTTTGGGACCGAACGTGAATGCGTTTGAAAATGACCTTAAAAAATTTGTCGGAGGTAAGAGTGAAGTTGTTGCACTCTCGGCTGGTACGGCTGCTGTGCATCTTGCATTGCTTGCTTGTGGTGTTCGGGCTGGTGATGAGGTAATAGTACAGTCGTTTACCTTTTGTGCTTCGTCGCATCCGATTACTTATCTTGGCGCAAAACCAGTGTTTGTGGGTTCTGAAATAGATACGTGGAATATGGATTCCATACTTCTTGAGGAGGCCATCAAAGACCGTATCGCTAAGACTGGCAGGAAGCCTAAGGCGATTGTACCTGTGGCACTTTATGGGATGCCTTATGACTGCGAGAAGATCATGGAGATTGCGAACCGATATGATATTCCGCTTATAGAAGATGCTGCAGAAGGCTTTGGTAGCAAGTTTGACGGTAAAGTACTGGGTACATTTGGTAAGTTTGGTGTACTGTCATTTAACGGTAATAAAATGATTACTACATCGGGTGGTGGAGCTTTGGTTTGCCAAAATGCTGAAGATAAGAACACCATTATGTGGTATGCCACTCAGGCACGTGATGCTTATCCTTATTATCAACATACAGCTATCGGGTATAATTATCGTATGAGCAATATCTGTGCTGGTATTGGTCGTGGTCAGATGACTGTGGCAGATGCGCATATTGCCCACCACAAGCATGTACAGGCTTTGTATGAGAAACTATTGAAGGATGTAGAGGGGATTCATGTCCATAAGCAACCAACGGACTCACGCTATGACGCAAACTTCTGGTTGTGTACTGCTACCATTGACCCTGATGTGAGGATTGTTGGTCAGGAGAATGCTTATAAGGAAATTGTTAAGACTGCTGTGGGGGGGGCTGCCGGTGTAATTAAAGCTGTGAACAGTGCTACAACAGATTGTCAGCCCAATCAGAATGTGGAAGCATTGCGTGTATTCATGCTTTCGAAAATGATTGAAACCAGGCCGGTATGGAAACCGATGCATAAACAACCGGTTTATGCCGATGCTCCTTTCTATACTAACGGTGTAGAAGAAGAGATATTCAAGACGGGTTTCTGTTTGCCTGCTGGTCCTTATGTGACGGATGATAATGTGTGTTATATCGTGGAATCAATCAAGGAGGCGATTGTGAAATAGTTGACGGATATTCTTGCTTAAGTGACTCATTTCTTCTATGGGTTTTTGTGTAACGGGTTAAGATGCAATTTATATTGTTGTGGAGATTAAAAAACGTATGAAGAAATAAACTCTTGATGAGGATTTTTTTGAGTCTGCTGAAAGGACTTTTCTTGTTTTTCTGTATTCCCTATTTTGTCTGGAAACAGAAGACGACTGTATAAACCCAAACATTGGATTCGTCCAATGCTTTCTTCTTTACTCTAAAGATTAAGATGGAGTAAGGAGTGCCGGATTATTCTGATGTGAATCATGGTAATCTTGCTTAATATTATTGTTTGTTTGTGTAGCCCTCCTTTATAAGGCCTGGCGTGGCTTATAAAATAGAGGAGGGCTTTTATTTAGAATTCAATGCGTCCTTTTTAAATATGATGCTACATTCTTTTCATCTCAAATGTAGCTATCAATAGCCAGATTTCTCTGTTTTACGGAGAAGTTTGGCTATCTTTATTTTGTGATATTGAAACTCACACTAAATATAAAGAAAGGCCGGAGTTGTAAATGTGCAATTCCGGCTTTTGGGGGTATTCTGGTTTTTAATGTAGTTTTAGATTATGCTTACTTGCCGGGAAATAGAAATAACTCTTTTATTACCTTCCCTCTCTCCCTTTCTTGTCCTGTAATTGTCTCTTTTTATATATTAAATCGTATTAAGAGGATGCTGTAACCTGTCTTTTTGTCTCTGAGGTGAATGTCGCATCTTTGCAATGTTAACGTTAGCGAAGTAATAACATTGAGTATTTATTTAAAAAAAAGAAGATTATGGCAATTAGATTTAAAAGAATTTTACGTTTGAGTGATCCGACAGACAAAAGTTCAGTTAAAAGAACGTATCCTATTATTTCTTATAAGTATGACACCGCGGCAACACTAAAAGAGGTGGCGCAGGAAATCAGTGGAAATTCGGGTGTGAGTGAAGGTGAGACAATCAGTGTACTGAAAGATTTTCGGACACTGCTGCGTAAAACTCTTCTGGGTGGACGTTCGGTTAATATTGATGGGATAGGTTACTTTTACCTGTCGGCACAAAGTAAAGGAGCCGATAAACCGGAAGATTTTTCGGCAAGTGACATTACAGGATTGCGTATCTGTTTTCGTGCGAATAAGGATATACGTATTAATGCGGGAGCATCCTCTACCCGTACCGATGGATTGACGTTTAAAGACCTGGACAGAATCAATGATGAAGGCTCCGGTACTCCTTCCGGAGGAGAAGGGGAAGGAGAGGATCCTTCTGTATAACGTAAGTTAGGTGTCGTTGACAACAATTATGGCCTTCATCACTGCCATTGGCGGGCTGGAGGCCATTAAATGGCTCGTGCGATTGGTTACTTACCGAAAAATGGATGCCCGGAAGGAGGAGGCATCAGTGAGTTGTATAGAGGAGGAGAATCGCAGAAAGAAGGTGGATTGGCTTGAAGAGCGCCTGGAACAGCGCGATGGGAAGATTGACGGACTTTATGCTGAACTACGGAAGGAGCAGGAAGATAAAATGGGGTGGATGATCCGTTGCCATGAAGTAGAACTGGCACAGAAGGAGTCGGAAATAAAGAAATGTGAGATAAGAGGGTGTGGAAAACGTATTCCTCCGTCGGATTATTAATCTTAAAAAATGAGTATTATGAGGAGAATCGATTCGATTATAATTCATTGTTCGGCTACGCAGGCGGGAATGGATTTCAGCGCTAAAGATATAGATCGTTGGCATCGTGCCCAGGGGATGAACGAAATAGGATATCACTATGTGGTACGGTTGGATGGAAGTGTGGAACCCAGGAGAGAGATTACGCGGATGGGGGCTCATTGTATAGGATGGAATGAGCGGAGTATTGGTATCTGCTACATTGGTGGGTTGGATGCCGGGGGACATCCGGCTGATACACGAACCAGGGCGCAGAAAGAAACGTTGAAACGGCTTATCGGGGAGCTGAAACAACGCTATGGGATAGTGACGGTGATGGGGCATCGGGATACTTCGCCGGACCTGAATGGAGATGGGAGGATAGAACCGGGTGAATTTATAAAGGTATGCCCTTGTTTTGATGTTAAGAAATGGTTGTTGATAGGGGTGATTTTGCCTTTTTTGTCGGCATGTGGCAGTTCTCATTTCCGGATAGAACGGAACGTGGAAATAGACTCTGTTACTGCAAAAGGGCATTATGAAAGAGTGGATAACGTACGAAAAACGGAATGGAAAAATAACAGGCAGACTGATGAACATATAGAAGAAACTGTCTTCTCTTGGAAAGAGGATACCATGGGAGTAGGTCATGAGAATGGAAAAGCAGTACAAAGGAAGTCTTTTTCCGTTACTAAAAAGGTTATTGATAGAGGAAGGACGCAATTGCAGAAAGGATGTGCGGAACACTCTTTTGTAAAAGCCGATTCTTCTTTTGCGGTTGGTAAATCGTTGATAAAAGTGGATGAACGGGAGAAAAAACAGAGGAGGCAGATAGGAGGGGTATGGGCATTTGTAGCGATAGCCGGATTCCTGGTGATATGTATCTTATTTTTTAGAAAGTTTTTGTTGTTGATAATCAGTAACTTCGTTTCTTCTGGAATAAAATAGTGAAAAAATAATTATCGAAAGTTTTGGAATTCTCAAAATAAGCTGTACCTTTGCATCGCTTTTGAAACGGAAGTGTACGGGCGCTTAGCTCAGCTGGTTCAGAGCATCTGGTTTACACCCAGAGGGTCGGGGGTTCGAATCC